>JANPAU010000036.1:0-22748 GCA_031430055.1 Akkermansiaceae bacterium
GGTTTTCACGGTAGGTGCCGCCCGCTTGCAGGAGTTGGTCAACGAGGGTGGTTTTCCCATGGTCAACGTGGGCAATAATGGCGAGATTTCGAATTTTCAAAGACATGGGAACGATTTGGATAAAGGACGGCCTCCGTGGGAAGGGGCGCGGGCTATGCACGGTTTTTCCCACCGTGGCAAGGCGGGATTCGGGAAATCTCGGGGATCGTTCGCCAGAGGGTGGATTTTCGAGTGTTTATGGGAATTTCATTCGGTCTTGAGGAATGGATGAAAGTAGGTCGGGTTCTACCGATGCGAGTTTCGAGAAATTCCTCCAAAAGCAAATTTCACGCGTGTCTGGCACGGCGGCGATGAACTCTCAAAGCTTCCAAATGGGAGAGACCACTTGCGCCTGGGCGGATCTTTTTTGACCCATCTTGATTAAATGAAAAGGCGCGGATTCGTTTCCGAAATCCGCGCCTTATACATATCGCCTCACGCGGGGATAGCGTCCAAAGCTGCAGATCGGTTTCCCCCCGGAACCCTACCTGCAATTGCGCTGCATGAAGTTGAAAAGAAACTACGGATATCTTGACTACTTGCAAACATAAAATTTAGGGGTTTTATAAAAAATAATGATTGAGCGCCTCGACTGCGCCATGACCACATGATGCTTGCGTCACAAACCCGCCACTTGCGCGGACTTTATCCTTGATGGCGCCTACCGCATTGGCTGGACAGGCGATCATTCCGGCGGCGGAAGGATCGAGCATTTCGAAGTCATTGTGGCTATCGCCGATGGCAAAACAACGCTCAGCCTTCACCCCGTAGTGTTTCGCGACTTCGCATAAACTGCTGCCTTTTTGAAAATCCCGGTGGCCGAAGCGGAGGTAAATCGAGTTCCTCTGCCAAGCCAAATGCGGCTCGGCGGCGGCCAATGGCTCGATGCAGCCAATAATCCACTCCATTTCCTCCTCTGACTGCGCGATGACCCCGGCCGGTTCACCGTCCATTTCCATCCACTGAGCACCAGAGTGGGTCTCGATTTCGTGACGAATGCGGATCAGTAAGAGTCGAAGGTGGGCGAAAAGAGCGTGAATTTCCTCAGTGCAGCGAGAATTCCAAGCCGTGAGCGGAAGCCAGCGCCCGAGTTCGTCCGGAAAATAGATTTCACGCTCCCGGGCGACCACCCAGTCTGGAAGAAATGGAAAACGGCTCTCCAAGAAGCCTTCCACCATGTGCTCCATCGACCGCCCGGTATTGATTCCCCAAACGACTCCCTGCTCTTCACGGAGTTTGCGAATGATTGCAAAAAACTCCACCGGTACCGGCGGCACACTCGCGGAATGATGCAGCGTGCCATCGAAATCGAATGACAAAATCGCGGAGGGTGAGGACGGAGCTGGAAGTGTGATCATGGAAGAAAACTTGGCGTCCGGTGATCGCCGCTACATCAGCAACGCGACTTGCTCCCCAGGGCCGTGCACGCCCTCGATGAGGATACCCTCGACATCGGCCGTCTTCGAAGGACCGGTACACCAGATGATATTCGGACTCTCGCCAAAGGCCGCGATGGCATCCGGAATGGTGCGATGAATTTCGGAACGCTCCAACACCGCGACGTGGACCCACGGCGAAAGCGCGGCAAGCCGACGGGAAGTCCGATCATCGTCAATGATGACTGATCCGGACTCCGCGATGGCTCCGGTGGCGCGGGTGATGCCGAACTGATAGTCATCATAGCGCTCGCGGTCATACTCCGTTTCCACAGTCAGGCCGGCGGCGGCGAGCTTGGAGCCGATGGCATCAAAAAGCGCGGGGTCACAATATCCGTGGAGCTGTTGGTTCTCTTTGAGGAAAGAAATGAGCTGCTCGGTGGAAGTCATCGCCTTGCCATTCACATAAGCGAAGTTGCGGACGAAAATTTCCCAGAGATCGTCGCCCTCGAGTTTCGGCAGCGAGTGGACGAGGGACATTTCATATTCCGGGTAGGCGGCTTTGGTTTTCAAAGCGGCGTTGGCGGACTCGATTTTGGCAAAAATGGCGGCGCGGGACATGGCAGATGTTAGTGGGATGAGGCGATTGTTAGAGCTTGGTCGAGGTCGGCGAGGATGTCGTCGATGTGCTCGATGCCGACGGAAAGCCGGATGAGCTCCGGCGGGATGCCGGCCGCTAGCAGCTGCTCCTGACTGAGCTGTGAGTGGGTGGTCGTCGCCGGGTGGATGGCGAGTGACTTGGCATCGCCGACGTTGGCGAGGTGTTTGAAGAGTCGAAGGGAATCGATAAATTTCGTCCCTGCGGATGCGCCGCCCTTGATGCCGAAGACGACCATCGAGCCACCCTTGCCGCGGAGGTATTTTTTGTTGAGTGCGGCCTGGCTGTCACCGGGCAGGCCGGGGAAACGGACCCACTCGACGGAGGGATGGGCTTGCAAGTGCTTGGCGACAGCGAGCGAATTTTCGCAATGGCGCTCCATCCGGAGTGGCAGGGTCTCGATGCCTTGCAGCGATTGCCAGGCGTTGTCGGGTGAGAGGCAAGCGCCGAGATTGCGCAGCGGGCCGGTGCGCATTTTGAGAATGTAGGCGAGCGGAGCGAGCGGTGCCGGCAGGTCGTGGCCCCAGCGGAGTCCGTGATAGGAAGCGTCCGCCTCGTCGAAAAGCGGGTGCTTGCCACCTCCCCAGTTGAAGGTGCCGGAATCAATGACGATGCCGCCGATGCTGGTACCGTGACCGCCGAGCCACTTGGTAAGCGAGTGGACGACGACGTCCGCGCCGTGCTCGATCGGCTTCGTTAGATAGGGCGTGGAGAAAGTCGAATCCACGATGAGCGGCAGGCCGTGGGCGTGGGCGATTTTTGAAATTGCCTCGATGTCGGAGATTTCGAGCGATGGATTCGAGACGGACTCGCAGAACAACGCGCGGGTCTTGCCGTCGATGGCGGCTGCGAAGTTTTCCGGGTGGTTAGAGTCCACGAAACGGACCTCGATGCCGAGCGCAGGCAGGATATTTTTGAACTGCGTGTAAGTGCCGCCGTAGAGGTTTTGGGCGGAGACGATGTTATCGCCGGCTTGGGCGAGATTAATGATGGAGTAGAAAATCGCCGAGGTGCCGGAGGCGATCGCGAGTCCGGCTGCACCGCCTTCGAGTGCAGCGACGCGCTGTTCGAGCACGTCGTGGGTGGGATTCATCAAGCGCGTGTAGATGTTCCCAAGTTCGCGCAGGGCGAAGAGGTTGGCGGCGTGTTCAGTATTTTTAAAAACGTAGGATGCGGTGCGATAAATCGGGACGGCACAGGCCTGGGTAGTGGGGTCCGAAGAATAACCGGCGTGAAGGCAGAGAGTTTCGAGTTTCATGGGAATGATCGTATTTCGTGGCGAGTTAAAGGACGGGGAGCACTTAAGATCAAGCCCGAAGCAAAAAGTGCCATCCACGAAAAAAACTGCAGCGGGAAAAATCCCGCCGCAGTTTCACACAACCACATAACAAAAAAGACTATTTCAATCAAGCCGCTACAAAATCGCCGATCACTGGCTTCGGGATGGGCTTTTCCTTCTTGCGAAGAGCGCGCCGCATCTTGGTAAGCGCAGAGTTCTGGAGTTGACGGATGCGCTCGCGGGTGACCCCGAACTCGCGACCCACTTCTTCCAAAGTTAAAGCCTGTTTACCGGTGAGGCCGAATCTTTCGTCGATGATCCGGCGCTCGCGCTCATCCAAGATCGAGAGCAGACCATCGAGCTCACCGTGGAGATTTTTATCCGAAAGCATATCCAACGGATTTTCCGCACGCTCGTCGCTGATGACTTCGCCGAACTCGGTGGCTTCACCTTCATTAATCGGCGCATCAAGCGACGTCGGGCGATAGGAAGCCTGTCTGAGCATGGCGAGCTTGCGATGAGGAAGTCCGACTTCGTCAGCCAATTCTTCGTCGGTGGGTTCACGACCGAGAGCCTCGGCAAGGATCACCGAGATCCGGCGCATCTTCGCGATTTTATCAACCATGTGGACCGGGAGACGGATCGTCTTCGATTGGTTAGCGAGAGCACGTTTGATCGATTGCTTGATCCACCAAGCGGCGTAAGTGGAGAGCTTACCGCCCTTTTCAGGGTCGAATCGCTCAACCGCCTTCATGAGGCCGATGTTGCCTTCCGAGATCAGGTCCGTCACGGGCATGCCGTAGTTGGAATAGTCTTGAGCGATCTTCACCACCAAACGGAGATTCGCGCTGATCATCTGGGTCCGAGCTTTTTCGTCGCCATTTTTGATTCTCGCAGCGAGGGCAACTTCTTCTTCTGCGGTGAGCAGAGGAGTTTTAGAAATTTCCCTCAAGTAGAGTTTCAAGCTGCTGTCTGATTCGTAGGCCATGGTATTTTTGGGTTGGTTACTTATAGAACGTCGCTGCGAATGGATTATTCCTTATTTTTTCAAAGAGAGCAAATTCATTGTAAATACTTGATAAACTCATGAGCGATATCCGAAGCAACATTCGCGTAAGCGGATCCAACTGAGCATTCACTGTGCCTTAGCTGCTATATCCTTTAAGTCATTGATAACGAGTGGTGAGAATTTCTCCTGAGTGTGCGAAATTGCACCATCTTCGCACATTTCGCACAGTGAGTGCCATTTTGACGCATGAGAGATTCGACAAAATCCCAAGCACGAGCCAATTTCTTCACGTGTTCGACGCCATATATCCCCTCGCCCGCTCCGGTTTGTTCCTTTTAGACGCGGAAATAGCTCACCACACCAGCCTTGCCGCCCTCCGAATGGCGGAAAAAACCGGTCTCCTCGGGCTTTTGAGTCCCAGCGATGAATTTAGCTCACCCGTGGAAGTCATGGGGTTGAAGTTCCCTAACTGCATCGGTCTAGCCGCGGGGCTCGACAAAGAAGGAAACACCATCGACGCCCTCGGCCATTTGGGATTTGGCTGCATCGAAATTGGCACGATCACTCCCCGCCCCCAGGCCGGAAATCCCAAGCCCCGCTTGTTTCGCTTGATCCAACAAGAAGCGATCATCAACCGCATGGGCTTCAACAATCCCGGCATCGACGCCGGCGTCGAGAACGTCCGACTATCGAAATCATTCAAGGGAAACATCGGCTTCAACATCGGAAAAAACAAAGACACGCCCAACGAAAATGCGGCGGACGATTATCAAGCGTGCCTCCGCAAGGCCTATCCGGTAGCCGACTATGTGGCGGTCAATCTTTCCTCGCCGAACACCCCCGGCCTGCGGGATTTGCAAGGTGCGGAAGCCAGTGCTCGTCTGCTAGAAACTCTTAAGAAGGAACAAATCAAACTCGCCACCGAGCACGGCAAACAAGTCCCGCTTCTTTTTAAAGTCGCTCCGGATCTGGATGAAAGCCACATCCGCGACCTTGCCCAAGTCTTCATCGACGGCGGACTGGACGGACTGATCGCCACCAACACCACCCTCGACCGTCACCAAGTCGCCAGTCACCCGCGAGCTGGCGAGGCGGGCGGGCTTTCGGGGAGACCGGTCTTTGAAAAAAGCACGGCGACGTTGAAGCAATTTGCCGAGCACTTGAGTGGCCGCATCCCGATCATCGGCGTCGGCGGCATTTCCTCGCTCGATGACGCTCGTGAGAAACTCCAAGCGGGTGCCGCACTTATACAAATTTATACCTCGTTTATCTACCACGGGCCGAAGCTCGTCCGGGAACTCGCAAGAGAACTTTGAATCCTTCGATCAATCATTGTGAAAAGCCACGACTGAAACCCACTAGACCGTTGGAATCCATTTATAACTCATGAGTATCCCCGCTACCGCCGCCCGCCTAGAAACCGCTATTTGTTCCGTCGTCCGCGGTCAACCGGACGTAGTCCGCCGGGTGCTGGCCTGCATGATCTCAGGGGGCCATATTTTGCTGGAAGACTTCCCCGGAACCGGCAAGACCACCCTCGCGAAAGCCATCGCTAAGGCCATCAGCGGCGCGATGTTCAAGCGCGTGCAATTCACTCCAGACTTGCTGCCCTCGGACATCCTCGGCATCTCGATTCTTGATCCTCGCACGCAGGATTTTAAATTTCATCCAGGACCCGTTTTCACCGATATCCTCCTCGCCGATGAAATCAATCGCGCCTCCCCACGGACCCAGAGTGCCTTGCTCGAAGCCATGGGAGAAAGGCAAGCGACCATCGAGGGAATCCGGCACGATCTCGATGGAATTTTCTTCGTCATCGCCACGCAGAATCCCGTGGAATTCCGCGGCACGTATCCTCTGCCGGAAGCGCAGATGGACCGCTTCGCCATGCAGTGCTCACTCGGCTACGTGAGTGCTGCGGAAGAAGCCGCTATCCTAGCAGATCAGGCCGAGTCCCATCCGGTAGACTCGCTTGCCGCAGTGGCCACTCGCGAGGATATCCTCGAACTCATGGCCGCAGCCCGGCACGTGCGCTTCAGCGACGAGCTCCGCCACTATGTCGTCGCACTGGTCGGAGCGACTCGTGGCCATCCGTCGATCCAGCTCGCCGCCAGCCCACGGGCATCGCTGGCATTGATGAAAGTTTCTCAAGCACTGGCAATTTTCCAAGGACAGGAATTCGTCACCCCCGAGCTGATTCAATCCGTCGCGGCGGATGTCATCGCCCACCGGATGGTGCTAGCTCCCGACGCAAAATACTCAGGAGCCTGCACCCGCCAAATCGTGGCAGATCTCATTGAAAAAACTCCAGTGCCCGTCTAGCTTCACCAGCGGATGAATGCTTCTTCACCACCGCCTTCGGACGAGCGCCCCGCGCCGAGTAGCGGGCGGTTAGACCGACACTTGCACAGGATTTATTTCAGGGGGGCTGGGATTCGCTACTTCATCGAGCGCCGCTGCCGCCCGGCTGGAATCGCGCTGATCCTTGTGCTCGTGCTAGCGACGTGTTTGGGAATCGGCCACGACCGCAGCTCGATCTACCAGTTTTTTTCTCTCAGCCTCGGAATGGTCCTGATCGGCATCCCATGGGCATTCTCTCGCCGCGCTTCACTGGAGGCGAAGCGCGAGCTGCCACGATTTGCCACCGCTGGCGTGCCCCTTCACTACAGCGTTCGGGTTTGGCAAAATGGAAAACGAGCTCTCACCCGAGCGTGGATCACTGATACACCACCGGATCCACGGCCAAGCTTGGAGGCCTTCACAATCCTCCGCGAACCCGGCGAGGAGGAGCGCAACAAGTTCGACCGCCATTTCGCATTCTTCCGCTGGAACTGGCTGCTGCTAAGAAATCGATTATTCACCGGTGGCTCTTCGGAGGAAGACTTGAACCTCAGGCAAGGCCAGCAGGCAAGAATCACGCTAGAGATCACTCCACTGCGCCGTGGAGTCATCAAGTTAGATGATCTGCGAGTGCTATTACCCGATCCCTTCGGACTCTTCCAACGCTGCCGCAAGGTGAAGGCACCCGCAGCCACACTGACCGTGCTGCCGAGCCGATT
The DNA here is from genome assembly GCA_031430055.1 of Akkermansiaceae bacterium. Taxonomy (GTDB): domain Bacteria; phylum Verrucomicrobiota; class Verrucomicrobiia; order Verrucomicrobiales; family Akkermansiaceae; genus Luteolibacter. The sequence continues at coordinate 7,421 of JANPAU010000036.1, forward strand.
TCCCCTGCCCCCCATCGAGCTACCCGGCGGTGCAGCCTTCAAAATCTCCGGTGAAGCAAACACGACCACCATTGGCACCTCCGGTGAGTTCGTCGGCTTACGAGACTATCGCCCGGGCGATCCGCTGCGGCAAATCCATTGGAAAAGTTGGGCCCGCACCGGCCGCCCCATCGTCAAGGAACTCGAAGACACGTTCTATCCGCGCTATGGACTAATCGTGGACACCTTGTCCTGTGAGCGGACGGATCATCATTTCGAGGAAGCGATCTCAGTCGCTGCTTCATTCGCAGCCTCCCTTGATACCAGCGAATCACTGCTAGATCTCATGTTTATCAAGAACACCGCCCACATCGTCACCGCCGGTCGAGGCGTTGATCGGGCGGAAAAACTGCTAGAAGTCCTTGCTGGAGTCACACCCGAGCGGATTGATAAATTCGACGAGCTTGCCCAGCTAGTCACTCTCCACCGCGACGACTTAACGTCTTGCCTCGTCATCTTCAACGGCTGGGATCAAGCGCGCGAACGATTTCTCAACACTCTGACAAGCCGAGGCATCGTCTGCGCACCGATCATCATCGGCAGCGGTCCAGCACCTGGCAATACTCCCGGCCATTGGCTTGAGTCCGGCCACATCGCCCGCGATCTCCAGCGCTTACCAACTCGACTTGCCACCCCACTCTAACTTCACGATCGCCATTCACCACGTCCATCCACCACCGCGTTATATTCTCGGCGTATCCCTCGTTTTTTGGGGAGTGATGACTGACAGACCCTTGATCGGAATGCTGCTAGCTCTCATCATCGAGAGCGCTCACTGGCTTAAGTTTCGCTGGGATTTCGCCGAAGAAGCCACGGGGCGGACGTGGCAATTCAACACCATCGCCATCGGACTCGCCGCCATCCTGATCTTTCTTGAGGAAACAGCTTACATGGCCTTGCCCAATCTCCTCACGTGGCTTCCACCCCTTCTGTTGCCGATGCAGTTTGTGCAATCCTTCGGGCTGAATCAATCGCTGCCCTTGAGCACCTTTTCTTTCCTCGCTCGATACCGCCACAAGCGGAATCTCCGTCTCGGACTCACCGAAGAGCCCGTGCGAATCAATTTCGGCAACGTCTTCTTCATTGCCACCTTGATCGCAGCGGCCTTGGGTAACCAAGCAAACTCAGCGCCCTACTCGTTAGTCTTTCTTCCCGGCTTGATCATCCTCACGGGCTGGCGACTTCTCTCTGCCGGTCGTAGCCGTCCACTGGCGCTCATCCTCGCGCTAAGCGTCGCCGGCGGCATCGCTCTCGCTGGCCAGCTCAGCTTGGATGTCCTCTCAGAGTGGATTGGCAATCGCAGCCCAAGCCGCTCGCCCTTCAACCCGAATTCCACTTCGACTGCCATCGGTAGATCCGGCTCGGTCGAACTCTCACCCGACATCGTTTGGCGATTGCGCCCGCTTGAAAAAGCACCAACGCCGACACTGCTAAAAACTGCCACCTACAACACTTTCCACGGCTCCACCTGGCAGAATCAGCGAATCGCCGCCAGTGATTTTAAAGACTTGGATAACATCGAGCTCACTCTCGGTGAGGTTTTCTTCCTCATGGGAGCAGACCTCCCGCCCGAGGCCAAGAAAGAAGCAATCAGCAATAGTTTACCGCGCTACAAGCTGCGCGGTACCGCCTTCGCAGAGACCCCGTTGCCACTTCCCAGCGATGCCGCCAGCCTGCGAGACTTCGAGCTGGACGCCGTCGAGCGGAACTCCTTCGGCACCGTCCGAGTCTTCCCGAAGCGCTCAGTCATTGAAGGCACCGTGCTGTGGCAAGGGGACGCCAGTGCTGAGTCGCCACCCATCCCGAAGGCAGATCTGGCAACTCCTTTAATCGAGTCCGAAGTCTTGCTGGCAACCTTACGAGAAATCCGCCTCGACGAACAACCCACGTTGCAAGGAAAACTCGAAACCCTCCGCTCATGGTTCCAACAGAATTTCAAATACTCCAGATACCTCACCATCAGTAACTCTAACTTTTCCACAAACTCACGTTCTGCGATCCAACAATTTCTCACGACAAGCCGATCCGGGCATTGCGAATATTTCGCCACGGCCACTGTCTTACTACTCCGCGAGGCAGGTATCCCGGCGCGTTACACCATCGGCTACGCCGTCGCTGAGCGCGACCCGAAGCGGCAGGAATACGTCATCCGCGGGACTCATGCTCATGCATGGTGCCGGGTCTGGGATGCCGACACTGCCCGCTGGATCGATTTCGACACCACCCCCGGTAGTTGGGTCATCGGTTTATCACCGAAAAACACCACCACCCAGCGAATCAACGACACCTTGAAGCGCGTCCGGGAAGACTTCTTCCTTTGGCGTAATCGCCCGGCAAATCGCCTCATCGCATCCGTGATCATGTTCACCATCGCCTTCGGGATCATCGGCTTCATCGTGAAAAAACTCTGGAAGTCGAAGCGCCAGCTGGAGACCGCCGAGAAGGCTACTGGTTACGAAGGCCCGGTGACTCCCACCCCACTCAATGCGCTTGAAACCAAAGCCGAAAAAAAGCTCGGCATCCGACCGCCCGGCCAACCTCTTGCGGCCTGGCTCATGCACCTGAGTCCCTCACTGCCGGATTCTAACGCACTAGAAGAAGCCATCCAAATCCATCAGAGCTTGCGTTTCGATCCTGCCCCCGCGCTGCCAACTCAGCACGCACGCTTGGCTGAATTAACAAGGCAGTTAGAAATTGCAATTAAGCGAGTCTGATTCAGACATTCCTGTTTGAATCTTCCACGAATTGCAGGCGGCGTTCGACCTCGACGAGGCGGTAGTCCTCACGCTTGCCGCGTCGCGACTGAAATAAAAGTCTTCGCCGAAGATCTTTGGAAGGTCTAAGAGACAAGGTTGGCATCAAAAGGGGTCAGTTTGTTAGCGATGTTTGCGGTTCATACCATTGACAGAACCATTTGACACAACACACAACTTCGTAAAGCCAACAGAAACTAGCTGCGAGGTGGATCACAACGCTGCGGCGGATACCGAATAAACAAAATGAGCGACACGATGAAAAAAACGATGATTTTGTGTTCTTGGTTGCTGGTCGCCGTTCTGGCAACCGCCGGGGAGCGGGTTGCACTGTGGCCGGAAGGAAAGATCCCTGATTTCCAGAGCCAACAGATCGCGGCGACCACTCAGGAGGTGAAAGCACCGGGATTCAAGGCGGCGGATCATGCGATGCCGTATCTCAATTGGCACGAAGCGCCAGCGACGAAAAACGGCGGATGTATGTTACTCATTTCCGGCGGCGGATATCAGAATTGCTGCGACGGCGAGTGGATTGACCGGGTCGCGAAAAAATTCACCGAACTCGGATTCGTCTGCGTGAGTCTGACCTACCGGACACCGCGCCCGCAAGGATTGCCGATTTATCAAAGTGCGTGGGAGGATGGGCAACGCGCGGTGCGTCTCGTCCGCAACGACGCAACGAAGCGCGGCTTCGACCCGGAGAAAATCGGTGCATTCGGGTTCTCCGCAGGCTCGCACCTGACGGTCCTGCTCGCGACGAACTCACTCACACCGGCTTACGGGCCGATCGACGGACTCGACCAGCTTCCGTGCCACGTCAACTGGGCGGTGCCGGTCTACACCGCCTACGCGCTCACGGACGGACTCACCGGCCCCAACACTCGCGACGGCGACGCGATCGATGTGAAGCTCTCGGATGTGTTCAAGTTTGACGCGAAGACTTGTCCGATGGCGCTCTTCCACGGCGGGACGGACAGCTATTCACCTAACGGCTCCACGCAGATCTACCGCCAGCTCCGCAAGATGAAAATCCCGGCTGAGATCCATCTCTTCGCGGACCGCCCCCACGGGTTCATGGGCGACCCGGGCAAGAGCGAGGATGGCACCGCTTATGACCACTGGCTTGACCGTGTCGTGGAGTTCCTTCACCAGATGAATTATGACGGGAGTCTCGGCGCGGAAGTCGATCTGATGACCCGCTATCCGGACAACGATAAGCGCGGCGAATCCAGCAAGGAGCCGGTCTGGCCGGAAGGCAAAACGCCGGATGTGCAGGCGAACCAGTGCCAGCCTTATATCGAGTGGCACATGCCCAAGGAACTCAAGACGAAGGCGATCCAGATCATCTGCTCAGGCGGTGCCTACAATGGCAATGATCCGGACGGATTCGAAGTCGCGCCGGCACGGCGCTATCTCAATGAAAAGGGCATGGCGGTCGTGACGATGAAATACCGCACTCCACGTCCGCAGGGTGGCCTGGCCAAGCACACGACGGCCTGGCAGGATCTGCAGCGCGCCATCCGGATTGTCCGCAGCAAGGCGGTGGCGAAGGGCCTCGATCCCGAGCGCATCGGCATCATGGGTTCCTCGGCCGGCGGACACCTCACACTCATGGGCGCGACCAGCTCGAAACGCAGTTCCTATTTACCGATCGACGACATTGATAAACTCTCCTGCAACGTGCAGTGGGCGGTTGCGATCTATTCGGCGTATGCGCTCACGGATGGAGCACAATCCCCGAATGCGAAGGGCGGCAACGAGGACGACGCGAGGCTCGCCCCTGAGTTCTCGTTCGACCTTGCGACTTGTCCGATGCTATTCATCCACGGCGACGCGGACGATTGGGCAGCGATGAATTCGGTGAAATGCTGGGAGCAACTTCGCCGGATGGGAATCCAGTCCGATCTCCACACGCTTGCCGGGCGCGGTCACTGCTTCCAGCGAACTGCGGCCCCGGGCACAGGCAGCTATACCTGGATGGGGCGCATCTGGGAATTCATGAACCACAAGGGATTCAACAAGTAAAAATACAAATTAGGGACCTCTTCCGCCGCCATATTCGTTAAAGTGACAAGGCGTTCCGTTTTAAAAAATCAAAAGGGACAGCTCCTTTGATGCATTGTTTTTTTGTAAAAATTCCGTAAAACACAATGCGCGAGGCGAGACGTGCAGCAGCCACCTCCCTGTCAGCGCGCTTGCCTCGAACTGTGATGCGCGGCAGTGAATATGCCGATGGGCCTTACTTCGCCGCAGCCACGACGTGATCCTTGGTGATGCCGAGTTCTTTGAACACCACATCACCCGGTGCACTCATGCCGAAGCGGTCAATGCCAATAGCCTTGCCCTCGGTGCCGACATATTTCCACCAAAGATCGGTGACACCGGCTTCGATCGAAATTCGCTTGGTGCAAGCTTTGGGCAGCACGCTTTCGCGATACTCCGGACTCTGGCGCTCGAAGCGCTCGAAGCAGGGCATGGAAACGACGCGCACGCCATCACCTAACTCGGCAGCAGCACCCATCGCATGTTGAAGTTCCGATCCGGTTGCGAGAAGGATAGTTGTTAGCGCATCGCTTTCCTTGCGGGCGATGTAAGCACCACGCAAGACACCGTCGCGGCGGGCATCCACAGAAAGCTCGTTCATCAAAGGAATCGCTTGGCGAGTGAGGATCAACGCCGTCGGCCCATCGGTGCGGGACATGGCGGCGACGAATGCACCGGCCGTTTCCTCCGCATCGCCCGGACGAATCACATCCAAGTTAGGAATCACCCGCAGACCGCTAACGGTTTCCACCGGTTGGTGGGTCGGCCCATCCTCACCGACTCCGACTGAGTCGTGAGTAAAAATATAAGTCACCGGAAGATTGGAAAGGGCTGCCAGACGAATCGAGCCACGCAGGTAGTCGGCGAAGACGAGGAAAGTCGCACCGCTGGCCCGGAAGAGACCGTCGTAGGCGATACCATTGCAAATCGCGCCCATCGCGTGCTCACGGATGCCGAACCAGATGTTTCGGCCGAGAGGATTCTTTGCCGAGAAATCGCCGCCGTCCTTGAGGTAGTTTTTGGTCGAGCCGAAAAGGTCGGCACTGCCAGTGAGGAATTGCGGGACCGCCTTGGCCACCGCGTTAACGACGGTGGCACCGGCAGAACGAGTCGCATCCTTATAGTCAGCGGCGAAGGCTGGGATTTGCGAGCTCAGATCGAGCGGCACCGATTGCGCCACGCTGGTCGTCAATTCCGCAGCAAGCTCAGGATTTGCGGCGGACCACGCATCGTAAGTCGCCTGCCAAGCCTCGAATTGGACCTTGGACGTCGCTGTTCTTTTCGCGAAATACTCCTGCGTCTGAGGGGAAACATAGAAATGCTCATCCGCTGGAAGACCGAGACCGGCGCGGGCTCCTTCGATGAATTTCGCACCACCTTCGCCGTGGCCCTTGGCAGTGCCAGCGACTTCGGGGATGCCTTTTCCAATCAAGGTCTTGGCGATGATCACCTTTGGGCGGCCGTTTTTGTTCGCTTTGGCAGTTTCGATGGCAGCGGCGATCGCTTCGAGGTTTTGTCCATCGATGGTGACTGCATCCCAGCGCTGGGAGGTGAAATATTGCTCAGCATCCTCGCCTTGGGTGAGATCCGCCATGGCATCAAGCGTCACATCGTTGGAATCATAAATTAGGACCAAATTATCCAGGCCGTTGTGTCCGGCGAAGGCGATGGCTTCCTTGGCAACCCCTTCTTGGAGGCAGCCGTCGCCATGGATGCAGAAAATGTGTTGGTCGAAAATCGTGTAATCAACCGTGTTGAAACGAGCCGCAGCACGTTTTCCGGAGAGCGCGTAGCCCACCGCATTGCCGATTCCCTGGCCAAGCGGCCCAGTCGTCGCCTCAACGCCCGGGGTCTCATGAAACTCGGGGTGCCCCGGCGTGATCGAGTGCAGCACACGGAATTTTTTTACATCATCACGGGAAACCGCGTAGCCAGAGAGATGCAGCCAACTGTAGAGAAACATCGAGCCATGGCCGGCAGAGAGGATGAAACGATCACGATTCAGCCATTTCGGAGCATCCGGGAAATAGCGCATCGATTCGCCGAAGAGCACCGCGCCGATCTCAGCGCAGCCCAGAGGCAGGCCCAAGTGGCCGGAATTACAGGCGTGGACGGCATCCATGGCGAGGCCACGGGCTTCATTAGCAGCTTGTGCGAGTGTAGTTGTATTCATTTGAAAGGAATGGTCCGCGCTCATTGAGGGGGGAGCGCGGTGCGGGAACCCTAGGAAAACTCCCCTGCTTGACAAGCCGCCATTCGCATTAATCCCGTCACATTCAACGAATGCGGCTCATTTCTGCCATGATTTTGACGCTTAGAAATTTTTGCCCAAAAAAACCTTGCAATGCTCTGCTCGGTGAGCTTCTTTTCCGCCCGCTCTGCGACACACGACCCGTTCGTCTATCGGTTAGGACTCCAGGTTTTCATCCTGGCAAGAAGGGTTCGACTCCCTTACGGGTCGCCATATCATCAGCCTCCGCCCCGCGGGGGCTTTTTGATTTATAGGATCTGTCGTAGCTTCATTTTTTCCTCAAGTGACCGCTCTCCAGAAAGCCCAAACCCTCCGACTGCGCAAAGGCGGCCGCGCGATCGCGATGCTGACCGCGTACGACTACCCCACCGCCCGCCTGCTCGACGAAGGTGGCGTGGATATTCTGCTCGTGGGCGACTCGCTCGGCATGGTGGTGCTCGGCTTCCCGGACACCACCCACGTCACGCTGGATCACATGCTCCACCACATCGCGGCAGTCGCCCGCGCAAGGCCCGCAGCGCTGATTGTCGGCGATTTACCGATCCACACCTACGACTCGCCCGCGCAGGCACTGGCCACGGCTCGCTGCCTCGTCGCCGCTGGCGCGGAAGCCGTGAAACTGGAAGGTGGCATCCGTCAGGCGGAAAAAATCCGAGCAATCGTCGAGGCAGGCATCCCCGTCATGGGCCACCTCGGCATGCTGCCCCAGCGCGTCATCGAAGAGGGAGGCTATCGCAAAAAGGGCAAAACCCCCGAGCAAATCGAAGCCATCCGGGAAGGTGCCCAGGCCATCATCGACGCCGGAGTTTTCGCGATTGTGTTCGAGTCCATTATCCCGGAAACGGCCAGATGGCTCTCCGAAACCCTCGCCGTCCCGACGATCGGAATCGGTTGTGGGAATCACACCTGCGATGGCGAAGTCGCAGTCGTCACCGATCTCCTCGGCTCCTACCCGTGGTTTGTCCCACCTTTCGCCAAACCCGAGGCGGACGTCGCAGGGATCACGCGGGAAGCCACTACTCGTTTTGTTTCACGCGTCCAATCGTAGCCGTGGACTTCAATCTGCCGATGAAGAATAGCAGAACGGACTGAAGTCCTCGACTATTTTATCCCATTGTTGCTCTACCTCCACATTCCCTTCTGTCACCGCGTTTGCCCGTATTGCTCGTTCTACAAGCACACCCCCAGCGACACGCCGATCGGCAGCTTTGTCGATGCTCTCGCCGCTGAAGCGAAATCCCGAATCACGGAAAATCCCCGGACGATCTACCTCGGCGGCGGCACCCCGAGCATGCTCTCGCCCGGCCACCTCACCCGGCTCTTCACCGCACTCCATGCAGCCATCGATTTCTCGCAACTCGAAGAAGTCACGCTCGAGGCCAACCCCGCCACCTTTGACGCCGCCAAAGCCCGGCTCTTCCGCGAGCTCGGTGTCACCCGCGTCTCGTTAGGCATCCAGTCATTCACACCCCACGTCCTGGAAATCCTTGGCCGCGAGCACTCGGTCACGCAGGCCAGTGAATCCGTTAGCATCCTCCGCCAGGCCGGCATCCCATCGATCAACATCGACCTCATGTTCTCCATCCCCGGCCAATCCAAGGACGATTGGGAAGCGACTCTGCGCCACGCCATTTCCCTCGATCCCGACCACATCTCCGCCTACAACCTCACCTACGAAGAAGATACCGCCTTCTTCGAATCCCTCCGCCGCGGCGAAATGCGCGAGAACGAGGACCACGACGCCGAATTCTTCCACCTCGCCGACGAATTACTAACGGTCTCTGGCTTCGACCACTACGAAACCTCGAACTACGCCAAGCCCAACCACCACTCCAGCCACAACCAAGGCTACTGGCGCGGCGAAGACTACCTCGGTCTCGGCCCCTCCGCCGTCTCCACCCTCGATGACGTCCGCTGGAAAAATGTGGCCGACACCGCCCGTTACGTTTCCCAAGTCCAGTCAATCGGTCACGCACTAACCGAATCGGAAACCCTCGACGCCGAAGCCCGCCGACTCGAACGCATCGCCCTCGGCCTGCGCACCAAGGACGGCATCTCCCTCGATCTCCTCGGCCCGGAAGCAATCACCCGCGCCCGCAACCTGGCAGATGAAGGACTCGCCCGCATCGTAGACCACCAACTCATCCTCATCCATCACGGCCGCGCCCTCGTCGATCCCATCGCCGCAGAGCTGGTTTAAAAACCTTCATTCCCCCGCCGACATCTGACGTTTCTTTCAATGCCTGGTTGATATACCGCAGGAACGCCTCGTCACAATGGAAGCGCTCCGCGATGAATTCCCAGGCACTCGTGTAGCCGAGAAGACTCTCTGCTAACAGTGAATCGATCGTGACAGGTGGTGGCGATGGCGTTTTGGCCACTTTGGGCGGCGTGATAAATTTGAAATCATCGGCTTGAAGGATGTAGCGGGTGTAGGGTTCCTTGATTGCGGCCTCGGCTTTCATTTTCAGGAGGTATGGGTTGATGGCTTGCCAGCTCTGCTCCGGTCCGCCAGTCTCTGCCATGAGGATTTATCAGGATGAGATTTACCAGAAGGGTGCCAAGTTCATCCGCATTGTGAAGCTTGACCGCTACGAGGTGGAATACAAAACCATGGATGCAGACCCAAAGGGCAGTGGCACGGTGGCGGTCGCGACAAAGAAGGATTTCTGCCGCTTATTGAAGGGAATGACCTTGCTGAAACCGGTGAAAAAGACAGAGCCCGAGGCGTAAGCGGATCACTTGGACCTACTGACCCCGGGCTCAATGAATGTTAGCGTTGGGAGACCACCGGCTGCCCTTTGAGGAGCGCCGCGTAGTCGATGAGGATATTTTGCGCCTCTTGCATGACGATGTCTTGCACCGGTGTGGCATCTGCGACTTCATCGGCATCAGCATCAGGATCGATCATGGGAGCCTTGGGTTTGTAGAGATCATTAAGACCCGGCTTGGAAGCATTCTTGAGTGTGACCTCGTAGGCGGTGGGTGGCGTAGTATTGCGGGCCAGCCGTGCCTTTTTGATCGCCTCAGACCGCTCCTTAAGCTCGGCTTTTTCTTTCTGGCGAGCGGCCTCGTTGAGGGACACCGTTTTATCGGCACGCATTTTCTTGAAGCGCTCGATTTCAGTTTTCAACTCGGCAAAGTCTGGGGCCTTGCTCACACGCTCGTCGGAACGGGTGCGCAGGGTATCGAGTGCAGGACCGACGCGGTTAGAATCACTGAACTTCACGGCTGCGATGGTATCCCATGGGAGAGGATTTTCCATATCGGACTCACCGATTTCTGGTAGATCGGTAAGGGAAGGAATTACGATGTCCGCCTTGACCCCTTCAAGCTGGGTCGACTTACCACTGGGTCGATAGAATTTGCTAATGGTCACCTTGAGAGCGCCAGGATCAGAACCAGGAGTCATCCCCTCGCCTTGCATGACTCGGTCGAGCGGGATGATCGTTTGGACGGTACCTTTCCCAAACGTGGCCGTATCGCCGACGATGACGGCACGTCCGTAGTCCTGTAAGGCACCGGCCACAATCTCGGATGCCGAGGCGCTGAAACGGCTGGTAAGCACAACGAGCGGTCCGTCGTAAGCGACTTTACTATCCTTGTCCCTGCCGATTTCAAGCCGTCCTTCCAGATTGCGCGTCTGCACGACGGGTCCGGTCGGAATGAAAAGTCCGGTGAGGTCGATGGCTTCCTGGAGGGATCCACCACCGTTGCGACGGAGATCGAGAATCATGCCGGTGACGTTCTCTTGTTTTAACTTGGCAATGAGGCGGGCAACGTCGGCGGTGGCGGATGTCGGTGCTCCTTTGCCATTTCCTTCGCCCGCATAGAAGCCGGGCAATTCAATCACGCCGATGCGCTGGGTCTTGTCACCGTTAGGGAGATCGATGACTTGAGCCTTAGCCTGTTGGTCTTCGAGTTTGATTTCATCGCGGACGATGGTGATGGTTTTGCGCACGCTGTCGTCGGCGGCATCTCCCGGGATGATGTTAAGATGGACCGAACTGCCCTTCTTGCCGCGGATGAGTTCGACGGCTTGGGAAAGCGGCATATCGACGAGGTCGGTGAATTCGTCGCCTTGTTTCTGAGCGACTCCGACGATGCGGTCACCGTTTTTGATTAAGCCACTGCGAGCTGCGGGTCCACCAGCGATGAGTTCCATGATTTTGCAATACCCGTCTGCGGACTGAAGCGTTGCGCCAATGCCTGTGAGCGACAAGTTCATCCCGATTTCAAAAGTCTTGAGTTGCTCAGCACCCATGTAATCCGAGTGTGGATCATAGACTTGGGCAAGAGCTTGCAAATACATTTCTAACACGGCTTTGTCATCGAGCTTGCGCATCGTTTCCACAATCCGAGTGGGGCGACGGCTGAGGGTCTTGACGATGTCAGCCTCTTTTTTGCCAGCGAGTTTCTCTTGGAGATATTCGTAGCGAAGCTGTTGGCTCCAAAGCGCTTTCGCGGCGGCCATATCGGCTGGGTAGGCGGCGTCTTTTCGATCAAAAGCAAACGTATCATCCGAGGTGAAATCGAATTTCTCGTTGGCTAACATCCCGGTGATGTAGGCGACACGTTCGTCCAAGCGCTTGAGGTAGCGCTTGAAAACGAGATGAGCCAGACTGGAGTCGCCCTTGGTGCGAGTGGCTTCTGCCAGTGTGCCGCGATAGTGTGAGAACTCATCGATATCGCTTTTCAGAAAAACCAAGTGCCCGCTGTCGAGGGTATCGAGATAGCGATCCAGAAATTTCCCCGCGAGTTTTTCGTCGAGTTCTTGGTGAGCGAATTGCGAACTCTCCAAAATCTTGGAGGTGAGCGCGGTCACCGCGGCATCCGTCTCCTTGGCGCTGAGCGGGTCGGCATCCCGGAAGCCGAATGCGGCCACGGAGGCCACCACGCCAGCAGTGATTGATAAAGCCGGGACAAGCAGTTTTGTAGCAGGATTCATATGTTTTGAGAAATTTCTGGAATGCACCACGACGTTGGAGGCTGGCTGGAATTGAGGGAATTTTAACATGATCTCAGGTGAGGTTAGTTCCTATTAAACGGAGTGGAAGCGGCAAACTGTCTGGAATCTTGTTTTTCATCACGAGGCTCGCGTAGGAAACTCATTTTTCCAGCGAATAAGTGCCTGCCGGATCTCCGCCGCTTCGCGAGTGGGACTCAGCTCCCAGATCAACGGGCAATCCGCAGGGAAAAACTTCAACAACGCGGCATAGTCTAGAGTCCCACTGAAAGGGGTGCGGTGATCTCGCGCTGGCCATTGCACGTCATGGACATGCCCGCCGATGAGGTGCGGCGAGATGGATTCTAGCCACTCGAGGTGATCGAGTAATCCAAGGTTGTGCTTGAGTTGGACATGTCCAAAATCATGCCAGTATCCGACCCAAGGATTGTCCGCGAAATGGGCTTGCAAGGCGATCATTTCGCGCTCCGTCGGCATGTCCTCGAAGCGAGATCGAGACTCGATGGCCAGCTTCACACCGACTTCAGCCGCGCGCTCGGCGATGCTTGTTAATGCTTCGATGGCCCGGTGAAAATACAACGGCCCAATTTTTTCCCGCTTCTTTACGAACGCGATTTTATCCTTGATGTAAGCGGCGTCGTGTTGGCCGCCCTCGGAGACGGTGACCGTGAGCGGTTTCGTCCAATTTCTCGAATGCAGCGGCACCGAGCCCATGTGGAGCACTAGGTATTCGGCTTTGAACTGCGCTGCAATATCCAAGGTCCGCAGCGTCATGTCCATCGCCCGTTGTCGGTCGAAGGGGCGGTGCGAGGTGAATTCATACGCGTCCGGCGCATCGATCATCACTTCGACAGGCGCAGGAAAATAGTTGTGAACTCCCGAGCAAGTAAAGAGCCCTCGTTCGTAGGCCTTGTTGATTCCAGGGAGCTTCGCGATGGTCATCCCGTGAGATAACTCGATGTTTGAAAACCCGAGATCGACGATTTCTTCGATCATCGTTTCGCCGTTCGTGTGGCGACTGTTATTCCAGCAGGTAGAGAAGGCGAGCATGAGGGAAGTTGTTGGACTGATCCTGATGATTTCCCTAGGAAGTGCCAGCCTTCTATTGGCCGCGATGCGCGGCCTTCTTCGGCATCATCACGTCCGAGGGGGACGTAAAAAAAGCCCCCTCGCAAGGGAGCCTTTTAGCTGGAAACGGATGCTTCTGGATGGAACTTCCGCCATGTGGTGCAGTCTTCCCCTATGTCATAAGCAGAGCATTTGCAAAGGCGAGAATTACTGACGCACGTTAAATCATCCGTCAAATTAAGGCGAATTCCGGATGCTGACTTTTTTGAAACAATTCCACGGGCTTTTTCAAATTCAGGGGCGATGAATTCATTCATAGGCGAAATCGAGAATTCTGAAGGATGGAGATAGGCATGTTTTTCGCGTAGTTTCGCGGTTTAGCTTTGCTATTGAGCGTAAACTTTGCCACTTCGCCTTCAGAAAATCTTAAACAATCCCGTATTATCCAAGATCCTAAGACACCTTAATTTCTAGGAATGCCAGTCGAGAAACTCCAGATCATCCGTCTCACTTGGAAGCGCCTCATCGGTGCTTTGCGAATGCTGGTGCGCTCGGAGCAGGGGCCCAAGGCCGTCATGTTTGCGGTGACTCTCGTGCTCCTGATGGTCGGGATTAATGGGCTCAACGTCGTCAACAGCTTCGTCGGAAGGTACTTCATGTCGGCGATTGAAAACCGGAATGTGGATGAGTTCTATCGGCAAGCCCTCTTTTACGTCGGAGTCTTTCTTGCATCGACTGTCGTCTTGGTTTTCTACCGTTTCACTGAAGAGCGCTTGGGGATTCTGTGGCGGGAGCAGCTCACACGACGCCTGACGGATGCCTACTTGAAGGACCGCACCTACTATCGTCTGGACTCTGCCACGGGTGTCGCGAATCCGGATCAGAGAATTTCTGAGGATGTCAGGGCGTTTACCACCACGACTCTGTCGTTCATTCTTTTGATCGTAAACGGCACTCTAACGGCGATTTCCTTCTCAGGGGTTTTATGGACGATCAGTCCCCTGCTCTTTGGCGTCGCCGTAGCCTATGCTGCCGTGGGTTCAGTGCTAACCATCTATCTGGGTAAGCCATTGATTCGGTTAAACTACAACCAACTCGACATGGAAGCAAACTTCCGCTCGGACCTCATTCATGTGCGGGAAAATTCTGAGTCGATTGCCATGGCACACCGCGAAGGACGCTTTAAGGCCCGCTTGAACAAACGGCTCGACGCACTAACCGGCAACTTCCGGCGATTGATCCGTATCAACCGTAACTTAGGCTTTTTCACGAATGGTTATAACTATTTCATCCAGATCATCCCGGCATTGATCATCGCGCCGATGTTCATCGCCGGGACCCGAGAGTTCGGTGTGATCACGCAGTCCACGATGGCTTTTGCGACGCTCGTCGGAGCCTTTTCCCTGATCATCACGCAGTTTCAATCCATCTCGGCATTTACCGCAGTGGTCGCGCGGCTCCACACACTGAGTGATGCGATCGAGAAGACGCAGCGCACGGAACTCTGCATGATCGAAGTTGAGGAATCTCCAGACCGGGTGGTATACGAAAATGTGGCGATGCACTCAGCCGACTGGTCTCGGGTGTTAATCACCGATCTAAATCTTGAAATCCGCCGCGGTTCTCGTTGGTTGGTCATCGGGAAGGACGACGCTCCGAAAGTGGCACTTTTTCGGGCGACCGCAGGCGTCTGGGGCTGTGGAGCCGGACGAATCATCCGGCCAAACTTGGATGATATTCTCTTCTTGCCCGAGCGGCCCTATCTTCCGCCCGGCACCTTGCGTGAAGCGCTGCTACGAACTGGAATGGAGTTAGTCACTCCAGATTCCGAGATCATGGAGGTGTTGGTAAAGTTAGGACTCGAAGATGTCGTGAATCATGCGAACGGTCTCGATACCGATCAGGACTGGGATGATTTACTATCCATTGGTGAGCAGCATCTTTTATCCATCTGCCGGATTTTCCTAGCCAAGCCAGCATTCGTCTTTCTGGATCGCCCAGGCAGCTCACTTCCCAAGAGTCAGATTTCAAACATCTTGGACATGTTGACCGAGCAAGGTATCGGAGTAGTGATTCTATCAAAAAATGGTGAATCCCGCCTTCGTTACGATGCCATCCTTGAAATCAAGGCCGAAGGTGCTTGGGAAGTGCGTCGTGAATTGATCGTTGAGGGCAAGCCCGAGTTGCACGACCTCAGTTGCTAGAAAC
>JANPAU010000037.1:0-4796 GCA_031430055.1 Akkermansiaceae bacterium
GCGATGTGCGGGTGGTCCATCAGGGCCAGCACTTGCCGCTCTGCCTCGAAGCGCTCGATGATTTCCCTGGAGTCCATTCCCGGCTTGATGATCTTGAGTGCCACCTGCCGCTTCACCGGAGTGCTCTGGTCGGCCAGATAGACCGTTCCGAATCCTCCTTCCCCGATCTGTTGGAGCAATTTGTAACGCCCGATCAGATCGCCCTCCTTTTCGCCGCGAAACTCACGCCCGAGCGGCTCGGCTGCGGAAATCATGAAAGTCTCGGCCGCAAGATGAGCGGCGATCAGCGAGCCGACTTCTTCCCGCAGCGCTTCATCGCCCCCGCACGCCTCGCCGAGATAGGCGGAGCGTTCTTGCTGGCCATCGATTTCCAAGGCAGCCTCCAGGATGATTTCCGGAGTGGGTTGATCGCGCATACGGAGTGGTTTGTCGCGAGGCTATGCGGAATAACGTTTGAAAAAAGGTCAAATAATTCCGGCTTTCTCCAACAACATGAAAAAGTAGGTGGTTCCTCAGTCCTCCCGTTTCATTTCCCGGAACAACCAGGCCCGCGCAAACATCCAATCGCGCTTCGCGGTGGGCGTCGAAATGTCGAGGGCCTCGGCGGTTTCCTCGATCGTCATTCCGACGAAATAGCGCAACTTGACCACCTCGGCCTTGCGCGGTTCGATTCGGGCAAAGCGATCAAGAATTTCGTGGATGGCAAGAATCTCGTCATCCTTCGCGGCAGGAACGACGATGGCATCTTCCGCGAGTTCGGTCCGCTGGAATCCTCCCCCATGGCGCACGGCTTTGCGATGCCGCGCCCGGTCGATCAGGATGCGGCGCATTGCTTCGGCAGCTGCGCTGAAAAAGTGCTTTCGCCCTTGCCACTGCGGTTTCCCGGGCGAGAGCTTCAAGTAAGCTTCATGCACCAAAGCCGTCGCTTGCAAGGTATGTGCATGGCCCTCCTGCCCCAAGCGCCAAGCCGCCAATTTGCGCAATTCCCCATAGACGAGCGGAATCAAATCCTCTGCCGCCTGCCTGTCTCCCTCGCACGCCGCGTTGAGGATGCGGGTGACTTCGTGGGGTTGGTTTTGGGGTTCCATGTCCTTGCTTCGAGTTTGATACTGAATTTTCAATCGCGTCAAAATCCGTTTGCACCCTGCCCCCGTTTTCGTTCCCGCCCTTCCCGTGTCACCTCCGTTTTCAGCCTTTCAACTTTTCTCCCGTGATATCAGAAACCAACATGAATACCGAAGACCTTAACGCGCTGCAAAGGAATCCAGATAACTGGCATCATCGGACTTTCCGAATCAGGTAAGTGGCTGGGCGTTTTTCTTCTGATTATCCTGATTGTTTCGCTGTGTGGATGGATGTTTAATCCACGCCGATTCAACAGCAAAAGCGAACACGTCGTGGGTAGCAACGGCGGATAAGCTCCCTCGTTCGCTTCGCTCTGTGAGTCCTACGCCGCCGGGTTCGCGGCACTCAGCGGATTCGCGCTGTCTGTCGTTTCCATCGTCCCCGTCGTGCTCGTCGGCTGCTTGGTGGGAGACTCGGAAGACGGTTTTGCCGACGGTGGTGAGGCGCACAAATTGCTTGAGCGCAATTTCAAGATCGAAGACTGGATGCACTAGCAGCCAGCCAACGAAACGCCCGATCCCCTGTGAAAAGGGGCGGGGTTCATGTTTCGGCAATCCAAGAGAAACTGGAAAATTAAATGGGCGGTCTGATCAAGTAACCCGGCTTTACCCGCCCGCAGCGTTCCACTAGTCTCCAAGCGATGCGATTCTTCACCACTCTCACCCTCTACCGGCTCATCCTACCGCTGCTCTTCATCGCAGCGTTCCCGGGATGGATCGTGAAAATGCTTCGCCGCGGTGGATTCGGCACACAACTTGGCGAGCGCGCGGCGATTTACACCGAGCCTCTCGAATACGAACCCTGCGCAGAGGTTCATTTCCATGCGGTCAGCGTCGGTGAGTCGATGCTGGCACTCAAGTTGATCCGCGAGTGGTTAATTAGGGAACCAGAGCGGGAGTTCGTGCTCGCGACCGGCACGGCGACAGGCCACGCCGTGGCGACCGCAGCGCAGATTCCGGGGCTTCGTGTCACTTACTCGCCCTTGGATTTCCCCTCCATGGTGCGGCGCTACCTCAATCGCTTTGAACCCTCGCAGATTGTTCTCATCGAGGGTGAAGTCTGGCCACATCTACTCTTGGAATGCGAGTGCCGGAAAATTCCCGTCCGCCTCGTGAACGCCCGCATGTCGCCGCGATCCGCCCGCCGCTTTGCACGATTTTCACAGTGGTTAGAGCCGATTTACGGGTTGCTCGATTTCGTGGCCATTCAAGAAGCGGAGGATGCTGGGATCTGGCAGTCCCTCGGAATCGCGTCACCAAACATTCATACCACCGGCAGCTTGAAGTTCGACCCTAGCAGCGCCCCCCCATCCGCCCGCCGTCCTGAATTTCAAAACATCCTCGATAGCTTTGGAGGAAATCGACCGGTGATTCTGGCAGCAAGCACGCATCCCGGGGAGGATGCTTTCATCGCGAAAGCAATCCGCGAGGCAGATCCCACGGCGCTGGCGGTGCTCGTACCTCGCCATGCAGAGCGGAGATCCGAAGTGACGAGTGATTTGGAGAAGGCCGGATTTCTGGTGAAATTGAGATCTTCCGAACCCACAACAAGCAGCGATCTCCGAAGTGTGCTAGTCATCGATTCCACTGGAGAACTCCGCGATTGGACCACCTTGGCAGACGCAGTGATCATCGGAAAAAGCTTCCTTTCCACCGGCGGCCAGAATCCCTGCGAGGCCATTCTTGCAAGGAAACCCGTCATCTTCGGTCCCCACATGGAGAATTTTCAACCTCTATCCCGGCGACTTGTCGTTAGCGGTGGAGCCATCTCTGCGGACGATTCACCTGCTCTCTCGCGGGCGATTCGCACCGCACTCGACCCTCAGGCATCCAAAATCATGACCCGCGAGGCATTCGCCTTGTTAGCATTTCACGACGGTGCCACCCACCGGATTCTGGACCTTTTGGGAGCCGAAAAAGGCCCATTATTTTGATGCAAGCGGAGTTTGTCATTTTCAAAATCGTTCCATAGACTACGCCCCGTGAGTGATTCTGAAAACAACCCTTTGAATAGCCTGCTGTCCAGCTTTGCCCTCGGACCCGCATGGGCGCGGGCGACTGACGACAAGTCAGAGCGTAAACCCAAGACTTTTTCCGGTGGCGATGATCGCCCTCCGCGCCGCGATGATCGCGACCGTGGACCACGGAGCGGTGGGTCGCGTGAAGGAGGCGAACGCCGCCCGTTCCAAGGCCGCGGTGGAAATTTCGAGGATCGCCGTAATGCCCCTCCTCGCCACGAGGAAGCACCACCGGCCGAAGGCGTGAGGACCACCATCGCGCCAGATGCCCAGGCCGTCCATCTCATCGGCAAGGAAGTCCATCAGGTTGCCCGAGTCTATCCACTGTTCGATGTGGCTAAAATCCTGCTCGCGGAGAAATCCCGCTGCCGCGCCATTTTCGAAGCGCC
Organism: Akkermansiaceae bacterium; assembly: GCA_031430055.1. Lineage (GTDB taxonomy): Bacteria > Verrucomicrobiota > Verrucomicrobiia > Verrucomicrobiales > Akkermansiaceae > Luteolibacter. The sequence goes on from JANPAU010000037.1 coordinate 3,532, forward strand.
CGAGCCTCATGCTCCGTTGATCATGGGCAAGTTAGAGGAGTCCGTATTTCTCACCCGTGAGGAAGCCATCCGTCATCTTTGGAACTCAGAGCTGCGGAATGAATTCATCGAGGAAGAAACCATCGAGGTGGATCCCCCCACCGGAAGTTTTCAAGCCATCGCGCGCTGTGGCATCTCCGGTGAGTGGTTAGGTCCCGTCAATTTTCATTCCTATCAGACGAATCTTCGCCGTCTGCATCGGGAGCGGTTCGTCAAGATGCCCTTCGAACTCTATTCATCCAAAGTCCGCACCGAGCGCGGTGAGGAAGCTGTCAATGCTTGGTTAGAAACGATGAAGACCAAAGTCCGTTGGCGGATCAAGGGCGAGGGGGATGACGCATGGATCGACGACCGCACCGAGGCTGAAAAAGCCGTCGCGGCACGTTGTTTCGACAAAGCCTACGAATTAGTCCGCGTGGCCGATGTCTCCGGAGCGATTCCCGTGAAGAATCTCTCCCCTTCCCTGCTCAGTTCCTTAAAAATCGCAGGAACTCATGCCCGTAATCATCCGGCCATTTTGATCCCAGCCGTCTGCCGCGCCGTCGAGGCAGAGCATCTCCCTGTGTTCAAACGCCAAGGGAAACTCCACACCGGTCCGGCCCGCCCGCATCCATTGCCGCTCAATGCCATTCTCGCCGCGCGCCCCGCGATCATGGTCGCATGGATCCGTGAGAATCCCCCTGCCAAGCTCGAAGGGCTTTGGAAATCCGTCCTGCCTGAAGGCAGCACCGCACCGCCCGCAGAGTTCGCAGCCGATTTGTTTTGGCTGCTCCATCAGGGGCATATTTTACTCTATACCGACGACACTCTCGTCGTCCAAGAAGCTCGCGACGCTTCTGCGGTGGAACCCAAGACTGCCGTTAAAAAGACTAAAAAGAAGAAAAAGGCCAAAAAGCCGACACCCACCGCCGAGCCCAAAGACGGCGAGTCCTCAGCAACCGAAGAAACCCCGGCAGCAAACACCACCGAGACCGAGGCAGAACCCAGCGAGTCTCCTGCTCCAAGTGAAGTCGTCAAAGAATCCGTCGAGCTCCCCTCACCCACTCCCGTCGAGGAATCACCCGTGAAATCTGAGATCGCCGAAGCCCCCAACACCGAATCAGAGCACGCAGAAACGCATCCCTTCGCGGACTGAAATCCAGCAATTTTGAATTTCGCTAAGGTTTCTATCTTCCAAGGGTTGACGATCCCGTTCGCCTATGGTTGAAACCTCTCGACTTGCTTCA
>JANPAU010000038.1:0-7871 GCA_031430055.1 Akkermansiaceae bacterium
CAGCAGCCAGCACGCCGAACGCTTCTGACTCGGAGTAGGAAGATCGGTTTTTCTTAAAATGGGACGCAAGTAGGATTCCCGCTTTTCCTGGTGGATGCTTTAGGCAAAGGTTCCCACGCAATGAGCACCCTCCAAGATACCTATGCCCTGATTCTCGCTGGCGGATCTGGCACCCGCTTTTGGCCCCTCAGCCGGAATGACAAACCCAAGCAACTTCTCGATCTCTTCGGCACTGGCACGCTTCTCGAGCAGACAATCCTGCGCCTTGAAGGGCTGGTTCCTTTTGAAAATATTCTGATCTTGACTAACTCCCTGCAAGAAGAAGCCGTGCGCGCCCTGGCGACCATGCTTCCTCCGGAAAATATTTTCGCGGAACCCGCCAAGCGCGACACCGCACCTGCTGTCGCACTCGGCATCGGCCTCATCGCCGCTCGCAATCCGAATGCCGTGATGATGGTGCTGCCCTCGGATCAACTGATCCAAGACACCGCCGCTTATCACGTGGTCATGCGCGACGCCCTCGCCACTGCGGAAAAATCTAATGGCCTCGTCACCATCGGTATCAAACCCACTTGGGCTTGCCCATCTTACGGCTACATCGAGCGCGGCGAGCGCGCCTCCATCCCGGGTCTCGACTGCGTTAATCCGCCCGTCGAAGTGAAACGCTTCCGCGAAAAACCGAATCCTGAGTTGGCAGAGCAATTCCTCTCTCAGGGTAACTTCACTTGGAACGCGGGCATGTTTGTCTGGTCCCTGCCGACGGTGATCAAGCAACTCGCAGCTCATTCTCCAGAGCTTGCTAACTTCATTTCTGAGCTCAGCTATTCTAAGGATATTCTTGCTGCTGTGGCCACCCAATTCCCGAAACTGACACCGATTTCCATCGACTACGCCCTCATGGAAAACGCCGACCGGGTGCTCAATATCGAAGCGACTTTTGATTGGGATGACGTCGGCTCCTGGGTCTCCATCGCCAAGTATTTGGAAAAACAAGGTGCTGAAAACCGCACCAATGAACCGATCAGCGAGATCGATTCGGAGAATAACATCATTTTCAATGCACGTCCCGGCACCCGCATCGCCCTACTCGGAGTGGGAGATCTGATCATCGTGCAAACGCCCGATGCCCTGCTCATCGCCAATCGGCATCAGGCAGATTCTATCAAAAAGCTCTCCGATATCCTCCCCGTCGAACTCCTCTGATCTCGCAAAATTCCAACTTACCTCACCCGGCGCTCGGCATCGATCATGGTGACGCGCGCATCGGCATCGCCGCGACCGATGACTTTGGCATTCTTGCCCACCCGGTGGAAACCATCGATCAAAGCAAGGGCGACGCCATCGAGCGCATCGCCCGCCTCGTGGAAATTCGCCAGATTCACACCCTTGTCGTCGGCCTGCCGATCCGAATGGATGGCAGCGAAGGAAGCTCCGCCGCCAAGGTCCGTGTCTTTGCAGGACAACTCCGCGAGCGCATTCCTACCATTCCACTCGTCTTCGTCGATGAAACTCTAACTACCTCCACCGCCGCAGCAAAACTTCGTGAAGCGGGGCGAAATGCTCGCCAGCAGAAATCCATCATCGACCAAGCCGCCGCCGTCGAAATTCTGAACTCGTGGATGGGAGACATCACAGACACGTCAGACTATTCCCACTAACTGAACCGATGCGTCTCAAACTCACCCTCGCCTACGACGGCCGACCCTACAACGGCTGGCAATCACAAGTTTGTGGCAACACCGTCCAAGACATTCTCCAAGTCGCCCTCGCCGCAGTCGCCAAGCAACCCATCCGGATCCACGGCTCAGGCCGCACCGATACCGGAGTGCATGCGCTCGCGCAAATCGCCCATTTCGATCCGCCACCGGAGATTACCATGAATCCCTTCAACTGGGTGCCCGCGCTCAATTGTAAACTACCCGCCACCATCCGGGTCATGGCCTGCGAGGAAGTCGCGGCGGACTTCCACAGTCGCTTCTCCGCAATCGGTAAGATCTATCAATTCAACCTCTGCACCGATCCCATTCTGCCGCCGCTCAAAGCCGGGATCGCTTGGCATCTTCCCCGTCAGCTCGATGCGGATGTCCTTTGGGATGCACTCGCGCTCTTCATCGGCCACCACGACTTCCACGCCTTCGCCGCCTATCGCGGCAATGAGACGCCGGATATCGACTGGTGCAGAACCATCGAATCTGTGGAATTGACGACGCTCCAAGATGGTTATCAAATCAGCTATAAGGGCAATGGATTTCTCTACAAAATGGTCCGCCTTCTCACCGGCGGAGCCGTCCACGCCGCGCAAGGCCGCATCCGACTGGATGATCTCGCCGCACTGCTAGATCAACCTCCTGGCTTGCCGCTGGGAAAATCCCCGCTCTGTGCTCCAGCAGATGGCTTGTTCCTCCAAGAGGTGATCTACTCGTAGACTTGGAAGAAATGACGGCTCTGGCTAACCTCATCCAAACAAAACAAGGCGATCGACGCAAAGCACAGGCCGTAGTCTCGAATTTTTTAAAAATCTTCCCTTTGGATTTCCCGATCATTTGATCTCACCTACTAAATGTGGCATAGTTTTTGAATTGACGCTACCAAATGTGTGGATAGATTGCGGGTCGTTGCTGCCCTCTATCCTTCATGCGTTGCGTCCAATGCGGTTCTCTCAAAGACAAAGTCCTCGATTCTCGGTCTTCCAAAGATGGGACGACGATTCGTCGTCGGAGAGAGTGCTTGAAGTGTACGTATCGCTACACGACCTACGAGCAGATCGAGCGCACCGAACTGCGAGTGGTGAAGCGGGATGGCACGCGCGAGGCGCTCAACCGCGAGAAGCTGATGAGTGGCTTGATCAAGGCTTGCGAAAAACGCCCGGTGCCGATGGATCGACTCGATCGCGCGGTGGAAGAAATTCTAACCGAGCTGCACAAGGACCACGTCAGCGAGGTGCCATCCGCGATCATCGGCGGCAAGGTGATGGACAAGCTCCATCAGATCGATCCAGTCGCTTACGTGCGCTACGTTTCCGTTTATCGGCAGTTCGAGGATGTGAACGAGTTCATCGCAGAGATTCAGTCGCTCTCACGACGCGCTGCCCGCGATCCATTCCAAAGACGACTTTTCAAGGACTAACCCGTTCCTCTCACCACTCGAACTGACTCCCCCCAACCCCATACCCATTTGTTTTTCCCCCTCCCCAAAACAATTCAGTGATCTCCCTCATCGGCAACCGCCCCGCGCTTCAAATCGGCCGCTTCCAAGTGATCGACTATGATACTGCGTGGCTGGACGCGGCGCTTGAGCGCGCTGCGCGTGCAGCAGACCACGAGGATTTTCCTTTCGTCACCGACATCCGCAGTGGAGTGGTGCAGTATTTGGAAACCAAGTGCCCGCTCAAACTTCTGCCGCTTGAGGACTTGTTTTCACGGATGCGCAAGATGCTGGTGAAGATCGGTTGTGAGCGAATCGCCGAGAAACTCCAACCGCTGGCACCACCGGTGACCGTCTCTCTCATCCACTCGGCGATGGAAGCGGGAAATGGCTTCGAACTCGCATTTTTCGAAACCCTGCGCTTGGAACTCAGTGATCTCCGCGCCGCCGGAGCTGAGGAAATCCGTTTCATCGGACTGCGGGAAAGCGCGATGATCCTTCGCGGTGCAAGCAAGTGGAACAAACACTGCGAAGCGCTTTACACCGAGATTTACGCCTTCATTGGCGCATGGGATAGCGATCAACTCCGCGGCGATAAGCTCCTCAGCCTCTGCTTGGAGGCCTGAAGGATTTTTCTTCTACGTGAGCTCGAACGTCGCTTGCAGTAAGTCTCGCGAATTGGGGCCGATGAATATGTGGAACATCCCAGGCTCTGCGTCCCACTTGCCCGCAGGAGTGTGAAATTTTAGATCCTCAACGCTGAGCAAAAAACTAACGGCTCGGGATTCGCCCGGCTCTAAAATCAAGCGCTGATATCCGATCAGCTCTTTCACCGGACGCACTGCGCTGGCGGATACATCGCGGCGATAGAGTTGCACCACCTCCAAGCCTGCATTTTTCCCAGTATTTTTCACCACGACACTCGCCTGAAGTTGATCATCCGAAGAGATTTCCAGGGAGCTGAGCGCGATCTTTGAGTATTCGAACGAAGTGTAAGTCAGGCCAAATCCAAATGGATAGAGAGGATCGTTCGCCACGTCGGTGTAGTGGGACCAATACACATTGCCTGAAAGGTTTGCCGGCCGGCCGGTCGAATGGTGGTTGTAGTAGATAGGCACCTGCCCGGTATTTCGGGGAAATGAAACTGGTAAGCGACCGGTGGGCTGATAGTCGCCGAACAAAACATCGGCGATGGCATGACCTGCCTGCGAGCCAAGAAACCACGTCTCAAGAATTGCAGTGGCTTGTTCCGCGATCGGCCCCAGAGCCAGCGGGCGGCCATTCATTAATACGACAACGATGTTAGGATTCACCGCATGAATGGCAGCGAACAATTCCTGTTGGAGTCCTTTCAGCCCAATGTCTGACTGGCTGCGGGCCTCGCCCGTCTGCCAGCAATCCTCGCCGATTGCGAGCACCACCACATCTGCTTCGCCAGCAATTATCATCGCCTCAGGAAAACCACTGCGATCGGATTCATTGAAGGTGAGTTCTTCGTGAGAGCTTCGTGGTCCGGTCGTGAGAGCTGCTCCCTGGGCGTAAAGAATGCGGTGATCTAGACCAAGCGTCGCTTGGATTCCCTCTAGCAAGGACACCGCCGAATTTATTTCGGCTTGGGCACGCCAACTGCCGAGCGGAGTGTCTTTATCCATCGCCAGAGGTCCGATTACGGCGATAACCTTTCCAGACTTGGGCAAGGGCAAGATACTGCCTTCATTCTTTAACAGAACAATCGCCTTGCGTCCCGCGTCACGTGCAGTGGCAAGGTGTTCAGGACAAAGTGTGAGTTCACGCTCCCGCAGGGCGTCGCAGTAGCGATACGGATCATCAAAGAGTCCCAGTTGAAACTTCAAGTGAAGGATTCTTCGCACCGCATCATCCAGTAAGCTCTCGGCCGCCTTCCCGCTACGAACCAGCGTAGGAAGATTTTCAAGGTAGCAGCGGGATACCATGTCCATATCGCTGCCGGCATCGATCGCCAAGTGGGCGGCGGCGGAATTGTCTTGGGCAAATCCATGGGTGACCATCTCGCCGATCGAGGCCCAATCCGAAACTACAACACCCTGGAAATTCCACTCTCCCTTGAGGATATCTCGTTGAAGATAGATACTACCCGTGGCAGGGATGCCATTCATCACACTGAAGGAATTCATCACCGTCGCCACCCCGGCGGCGACGGCTGCTTTGAAGGGTGGCAGCACGACATTACGCAGAGTTTGCTCGGAAATTTCGACGGTATTGTAATCTCTACCTGCTTCGCACAAGCCATAAGCGGCGTAGTGTTTCGCACAAGCGGCGATGGTATCGATAGCTGATAGGTTGTTACCTTGAAATCCCTTTACCCGCGCTTCTGCTAGCAAAGAAGCGAGGTAGGGGTCTTCACCCGAGCTCTCCATCATCCGGCCCCAGCGGGCATCGCGGGCGATGTCCATCATCGGCGCAAAAGTCCAGTGAATGCCAGCGGCAGCAGCCTCCACCGCGGCGACCCGTGCGGCCCCTTCCGCAGCATCAAGATCCCAACTGGCAGTCTCACCAAGGGGGATCGGAAAGAGGGTTTTATAACCATGGATCACGTCGTAGCCGATCATTAGCGGGATTTTCAAACGACTGTGATCCATCACCAGCTGCTGCACCTTACGTGTTGCCTCGACTCCGGTGACGTTGAGCATCGCGCCGACCATGCCTTGCTTGAGTTGCTCGTATTGCTCCAGCTCGCTGCCGTCGAGCGGAGCTGGACCGGTCATCTCCCAGAAGCTGGAAATCTGATTCATTTGCCCCACCTTTTCTTCTAGGGTCATGCGGTGGATCAGGTCGTCGATCTTTTCCTGAAACAAACTCACGGACGGGGAGAAATCTTCAGAAGGCATCGGCATGATCAAGTCGCTTTCAGGATCGGAGTCATGCCGCGCCCGCCGAAGTATCGGTAAAGAAAAGACCGAAATCAACCTCGATGAATCGCCTTTGACTCTTGAATGTTTCAAATCGATTTCCCACGCTTTGCCGCGTGCGCTTAAAACCCATCGACCTTCTAATGTTCCTCGTGATTGCCGCCCTAGTGGGTGCTGCGGTCTATCGCGAGAAACACCTGAGAGGTCCGATTGATGCGTACTCACCCTTATCCATGCCAAGCGCCGGAGAAGTGGACCATCGTTTTCACTTCCTTTCAGCGTGGCAAAGTAACCAAATCCCACAGGCGCTGCGATTTGATCCGCCCCTAGGGTCCGATCACGGCGGACTGGTTTACAACGCCCAAAAATTCTGGGACATGAACGAAAAGCGTGGCGGTCATCACACGGGCGACGATTTGAACGGCATCGGCGGAATGAATACCGACTTGGGCGACCCGGTTTTCTGCACGGCAGACGGGCTTGTTATTTACGCCGGCGAGCCTTCCCCGGGGTGGGGGAAATTGATAGTGATCGCGCACAGAGCCGCAGACGGGCGACCGCTGCACTCGATGTATGCGCATTTGCACCGCATCGATGTCTCGCTTGGAGCTCTGGTGCCGCGAGGTGGTAAGGTTGGCACCGTCGGCACCGCGAATGGCTTCTATCCCGCACACCTGCATTTCGAAATGCGGACCAGCGACGGCGTGGACATCGGCGCGGGTTATGCCATGTATCCGCTCAACCGTCTCGCTCCGGCGGCAACTGTTAGTGCTTTACGGAATGCTGGGGATGATGAGCTCTCCGCTTCACCGCTTGTCTCGATGTTGAGGGATTGAGAATGAAGGGGACGGCGGCTTTGTGGCCACCGGGCTAGGGCACGCCATCGCAACCCAGGGCGAAACCGTCGAGGAATTGATCGCCAAGCTGGATTTGTAAACCAGCAAGCAACTCCAGAAATGTTGAAATGCGAGGCCTGACCCTACCGACTCGATGAAGGAGAATTCCTTGGTGATAGCGGATGAGCACGATCAGCCGGTAGTTGTTTCCGCCTCAGACCCGGCTGGCCAGTAACAAGGTGAGTTCCCAACTCCGCTACATGATCAAGTCCGGCCATATCGCCGAGGTCGCCAGCCAACCCAAGAAAAAAAGCTACATGCTCGCCGACCGCTTTTCCAACGTCCACTACCTCATGCGCCACGGTCGGGCGGCAAGGATCCGTTTCGATTGGTTCGTCGTCATGGTGCGCCTGCTCTTCGAGGACGAAGAATACGCCAAGGCACTCGCCGTCATGGCCAAAGACTCCGTCATCGGTACCGCACCCGGCTGGGATGAAGCCTGCGGACTCGTGGCGAATGCCATGGACAGGGCGGAAACATCCAAAGCGCGGAAGCTCCTGATCGGGCAGTTCGTTACCGCACAGACCCCGGAAAGTATCGCTGACCTGCAACTTGCGGAAATCGCCTGCAACAAAGCCTTGGAGATCGATCCGAACGATGCCGAAGCGTATTTCAAGAAAGGTAGGGTGGAAGAATATCTGACCAGAAACCCTTTGAAGCTCTGTCCGACGTGTTTCTTACCCAAAAGGATCCATCGCATCTCCATCGTCTTGCTCCCGAGAGAGCTAGATTCGTTACGGAACTTTTGGAAAGGGGTCCGGCATCAGCAAGGGGACGAAGAAAAAGGCTCAAATCGTAAGTTCGAGAGGGCCAGCCTTGGCAAACAAGCACTGGCGCAAGCGGCGGAATGATTGAAGGCGCGTGATTTGGTAAAAGAAAACCCGCCGGCCCTTGCGGGACGGCGGGGTTTGAATGGAAGCGGAAGAACAGATACCGGCTGAAG
>JANPAU010000039.1:0-4325 GCA_031430055.1 Akkermansiaceae bacterium
CAATTATTATCCTTCTTGTGCTGGCACTAAACTCGATTTCTGCAGCGAACCCGAATTTGTCAGATCGAGAGAAAGCCATCGTCTGGGCGGTTCAATTCGCTGGAGAAGAAGGCGGTGCGATGGCTCCTCGCGATACGATCAAGAATTATCCATATACCGTCGCGAAAGCGATTGCTTACGGATTTCAATACCCTGATTATATTACACCACTATTCACCGCATCGATTGGAGCCGATGCCGCAGCTGCTGAAATGCAGTCTCATATCCTCGCAACGGTTCTCCTTGCTTCTGGAGATGCTGCATTTTCTCAAGCACTTGCCAAAGCAGACCAAAAGGCTCTAAAGTCTTCTGCCAACTTACTGCAAGGGATCTTCCGCTTTGGTAAATTGAACAGTGGGGTTAAACTGTCTTGGAAGAATTACCCAAAGACCTACCAAATGCTCCCGAAGATCACAAAAGACTAATCGGGTCGAGGTGACGGTGACGAAAGGGCGTTGGGACGTTGGGACTTTCATGGTATAACTAAGAAAACGTGAAGAACAGACAGGAATGCCTGTGTCACAGCCAGCGGCAGGCTTGCTTGGCGTAGTAGGTGAGGATCATGTCGGCGCCGGCGCGCTTGATGGCGAGCAGGGACTCGAGGACGATGGCTTTTTCATCGAGCCAACCACCGGCGGCGGCGCTTTTGAGCATAAGATACTCGCCGCTGACTTGATAGGCGGCGATGGGGAGGGTGCTGGTGTCGCGGACTTTCGCGATGACGTCCAGATAGAGTCCAGCGGGTTTCACCATCAGCATGTCGGCACCTTCTGCCTCGTCGAGCAGGGTCTCGCGGATGGCTTCGCGGGAGTTCGCAGGGTCCATCTGATAGGTTTTTTTATCACCATCCTTGGGCGCGGAGTCGAGCGCACCACGGAAAGGTCCGTAAAAAGCTGAGGCGTATTTGGCGGTGTAGCTGAGGATGGAGACTTGGGTGAAACCCTCGCCGTCGAGTGCTTCTCGAATGGCGGCGACACGGCCATCCATCATATCGGACGGAGCGACGATGTCGGCCCCGGCGCGGGCGTGGCTGAGTGCTTGGTGACAAAGGATCTCGACGGTGGCGTCATTGAGAATTTCTAACTCACCACTTGCGTCACGTTGGACGAGGCCGTCATGACCGTCTGAATTGTAGGGATCGAGCGCGACGTCGGTGATGACGCAGAGGCTGGGATGTGCGGCTTTGAGGGCTCGGATGGCGCGAGGAACGAGGCCGTCGTCATTGTAAGATTCCTCGGCCTGCGGGGTCTTGAGAGAGTCTTCGATTTTCGGAAACAAGACGATCGCCGGGATGCCGAGTGCGTATGCTTCACCTGCTTCCCGAACGAGGCTCGCGAGTGACCAACGGGTGACGCCGGGCATGGATTCGATGGGCGTGTCTTCCGCGTCTTCATGGAAAAACAGCGGGAGGATGAAGTCCGCAGGTGAGAGCGTGGTTTCACGAACCATCGAGCGGATGGCAGGCGTGCGGCGATTGCGGCGAGGGCGGTTCATGGGGAAAGATATTGAGAGTTAGGAGTTAGGAGTTAAGAGGGAAGAGGATGAATGAATGAAAGCCGGGATAAATCCCGCGGTCCGTTTTCAGCTTTCTGCTTTCTGCTTTTCTCCCGCGATGGCAATTGCGTTCGCGGCGGCGTAGTCGCGGGCGTGGGTGAGGCTAATTTGAATCTCGGTGATGCCGTGCTGCTTGGCGAACTCGGCGGCATTTCCTTGAAGGATGAGTTTCGGAGCGCCGGAGGGATCGCGGGTGATCTCGAGATCGAGCCAACCGGCTTGGCCACCGATGCCAGTGCCGAGGGCTTTCGAGACAGCTTCCTTGGCGGCAAAGCGGGCGGCATAGTGAAGAGCTGATTTTTTTTGTGCCTCACAGTAGTCACGCTCGCGGGTGGTGAACAATTTCGCGAGAAAGGGTTCGCCTAACCGCTCGATCGCGGAGGCGATCCGGTCCACTTCTACCACGTCGATGCCGATGCCGAATATTTTCATTCGTTAGGCAGGGTAATGGGCCATCAGCTCTTTCATCTCCCGCACTGCGGCGGTCAGGCCGATGCGGGTGGAGCGGGCGATGATGCTGTGGCCGATGTTAAGCTCGGCGAGGTGAGGAATGGTGAGAATTTGGGCGATGTTGGTGTAGTTAATGCCGTGTCCGGCATTGACTTGGAGGCTGCGCTGGTGGCCTTGCTTGGCGGCGGCGATGAGGCGGGCTAGCTCAGTTTGCACGGCATCGCCAGCGGCATTGGCGAAGGCCCCAGTGTGGAGTTCGATCATGTCGGCGCGAGCTTCGGCGGAGGCTTCGACTTGCTTGGAATCGGGATCGATGAACAGGCTGACTTGGATACCAGCCGCTTGGAGACGGGCGATGGCACTGCGGGTTTTCTCGAAATTTCCAATCACATCAAGGCCACCCTCGGTGGTGACTTCCATGCGGTTTTCCGGCACGAGGCAAGCGAACTGCGGTTTTAATTTCAGCGCGATCTCGATCATCTCATCGGTCACTGCCATTTCGAAATTCAGCGGTGTTTTGACTTCAGCACGGATGCGAAAGGCATCGGCATCTTGCATGTGGCGGCGATCTCCCCGGACATGGATGGTGAGTGAGTCGGCACCACCGGCGAGGGCATCGTGGCCGGACTGGATGGGACATGGTTCGGCATTCGGCGCGTCAGGCGCGCCGGCATAGCGGGCTTGGCGCAAGGTAGCGATGTGGTCGATATTGACTCCCAGAAGCAAAGGCATGTCCGGAAATAGCGGTCGATCTCGATTCCCGCAAGGCTCAGTTCGCCCGACGGGATCAGGGCGGGGCAAGCAGAGTGAACGGCCAGAGCGGGATATTCCTCAAAATCCCGAAGCCGATGATGACTGCCACGAGGATCCATGCTCCCCGAGCGCTGATTTTCAAACGGAATGGGAGTGGCTTCTTGAGTGTCCAATTGAGCACCTCGATTCCCAGTCCCACGGATACCACCGGCAGCAAAATCATGCCCACTGGATTGAAGCGGAACGCATCTACCAAGCGCCCTTGCAGCGTCGCGTGGGCGGCCCGCGTCATCCCGCAGCCGGGGCAGTTCAGCCCGGTAAGATCGTGAAGCATGCAGCCCGGTGCCCACGGGACGCCGGACGGACCGTAGTGGCGCAGCACAAATGCCGCGACGGCCAAGGCAAGCACGCCACACGCCACCCAGCCTGCCCGATTCGGATGATACCCCTTCATGTCAAAGGTGACTTACCATTTCTCCGCATCTCCTACCAAGTCCGCATTTCCGCTCCCGCAAAAACAGTTGCCACCCTGCCCGGCGGCGATAATCTCCGCGCACTCATGATTATTGCACCGAAGATCCGTGGATTCATCTGCACCACCGCCCATCCGGATGGCTGCGCCAAGCACGTCGCCGAGCAAATCGCCGTGGTCAAAAACCGGGGCTTGATCGACAATGGCCCAAAGCGTGTGCTCGTGCTCGGCTCCTCGACCGGCTACGGACTTTCGTCCCGCATTGCCGCCGCGTTCGGCGCGAATGCTTCGACCATCGGCGTTTCTTTCGAGCGTCCTGGCGCAGAAAACAGCACTGCCACCGCCGGTTGGTATAATACCCGCGCCTTCGAACTTGAAGCTGCCGCCGCCGGTCTCTATGCGCGCTCATTCAATGGCGACGCCTTTTCGGATGAGGTCAAAAAGGAAGTCATCGCTGCGATCAAAGCCGACCTCGGCCAAGTCGATCTGGTCATTTACAGCCTCGCCTCACCTCGCCGTACCGACCCGAAAACTGGCGAAGTTTACAAGTCCGTGCTCAAGCCCGTCGGCGAGAGTTACACCAACAAAAATCTCAACACCACCACCGGCGTCGTCAATGAAATCACCATCGAGCCTGCGGCCAACGATGACGTCGCGCAAACCGTCGCCGTCATGGGCGGGCAAGATTGGGAAATGTGGACCGATGCGCTACTAGAAGCCGGAGTCCTCGCCGAGGGCGTGCAAACCGTCGCCTACTCCTACATCGGGCCATCCATGACCTGGCCAATTTATAAGAATGGCACCATCGGCAAGGCCAAGGAAGACCTTGAGCGCGTCCAACGTGCGCTCGATGCCAAGCTCGCCGCCCTCCACGGCAAGGCATGGGTCTCCGTGAACAAGGCGCTCGTCACTCAAGCCAGCTCAGCCATCCCAGTCGTCCCGCTTTACATTTCACTGCTCTATCGGGTGATGAAAGACGAGGGCACCCACGAAGATACCATCGAGCAAATGGACCGCATGTTCCGCGAGCGCCTCTATAACGGAAAGCCACAACCCG
>JANPAU010000040.1:0-1988 GCA_031430055.1 Akkermansiaceae bacterium
AAATTGAAAAGCTTATGGCCGGTTGGTGCGCCACGACTTGTTCGGCTTATCGATGGCTCTCGTTGTAGTAGGCTCGATGGGTAGATAAATCCAAACCCACGCTGAGACCACCATTGTTGGTGGCACGGCGCTCATAAACGAGTGCTCGCGGAATGGGCTTAAAGTCTTCTTCAGTGAGAGTCACCCCATCAGAGCGAAGCAGAGCAAGGGTTGTTGTCTTCGAGAAATCCTTCACCTCCTCGAGCTGCCATCCACGCTTGTCAGCTAATGCTCTGAAATCCGCCTCGCTAATAGTGAACTCGGCAGCCTTCCACCATCCAAACCCTTCTTGTGATCTATGGTGTATGTTCGTAGCTTGCTCGGGAAGCCATTCTGGTCGATCAGTTCCGTCCACGACAGCTGGTCTCGGTCCGGCAATGGCGAAAAATACTGCCGCCACGAAAAGGACGACAAGGCCAGCCCCACCGATGAAAAGCCACTTCAGTATCTTCTTCATTTTCTGCCGAACAGTGTTTATTCGCCCGTCGGCATATCGGAAAGTCATTTTCCGGCGGCGGGAGGCTTTGCTAGATGAAACCCGGAAGGCGCTGATTGTCAAACTATTTGATCCGGTCAGGTGGGCGGCCCCAGGAGGGATTTTCGTTGGGGTTTGCTGATGGTTCGGAGATGCCGGGGTATCCCGGTAGCGTTGATTAGGATCGGTGTGACATGTGTGTCTCGGTAATATCGGGAGGTTTTAAGGAGAAAATATTTTTGAACACTGGGTGAACAGCGCGGTCAGATGAACACATGATCGCCAGGAATTCCGCCGGTTTGTATCCGTGGTCGAAGGATCTCGAAGCTTCTTCGGATGTGCGACTCAAAGAACTCGAGGGGTTTGCCATGCTGTTGGGCTGGCTGGACAAGTTTGTCGCGGGCAGCGGATCTTCGCCCGGCCGGGAGGTCTGCGAGCGGTTTTGGAGGGAACAGGTCCGGTCCAAGCCGCGCGAGAAGTGGCAGCTTGATCAATGGGGAGCGGCCATGCGGTGGTATCTGCGTTGGCTGGAACACCGGAAGGCAAAGGGTGGCGAGGTGCGGAGCCTGCCGGAGCGGGTGCGAGATGCCGTGGATCGGGCGGGCGCGAGACAGGGGAAGGCTGTTCGGACGCGGGAAACCTACGGGCGCTGGGCGGCGATGTTCGCGGTGTGGGCGGGGGACGAGCAGGCGGTGATGCGGCCGGACAAGGCGCGGGATTTCCTGAGCTGGCAGGTGGCGGAACGCAGGGTTTCCTTTGCAACCCAGAAACAGGGGCTCAACGCCCTGGTGTTCTTCTTCAAAGCGGTGTGCGGGATGGACGAGGTGGATCTGGAAGTGCGCCTGCGCAAAACCGAACCGCGCTTGCCGGTGGTGCTTGAGGTCAAAGAGGTGCTGGCAGTCTTGGACAAGATCGACGAGAAGTATGGATTGATGGCGCGGATCCAGTATGGCGGCGGTTTGCGGCTGATGGAGTTGGTAAGGCTGCGGGTGAAGGATGTGGATCAGGAACGTGGGATCATCACCATCCGTGAGGCCAAGGGTGACAAGCACCGGACGACGATGCTGCCGGAGTCCGTGCGCGCGGAAGTGGCGGAGCGGAAGGTGAAGCTGAGAGAGCTGTTTGAAGAGGATCGGGCGGCAGGACTGGCGGGAGCGTGGTTGCCGGAGGCTTTGCTGCGCAAACATCTGCACGGCGGCGAGAAGTGGCCGTGGCAGTATTTTTTCCCGGCGGCCAAGCCCTCAAAGGACCCGCAGAGCGGCTTGATCCGGCGGCATCACGTCGGCGAGGACGCCTATGCGGCTGCCGTCCGGCGTGCGGTGGACGAGGCGATGATCGACAAGAACGCCACAAGCCACGCTTTCCGGCATGCGTTCGCGACGCATCTACTCGAAGGCGGGACGGACCTGCGGACGATCCAGACGCTGCTAGGCCATGCGGATGTGAAGACGACGGAAATTTACACGCACGTGGC
>JANPAU010000041.1:0-2821 GCA_031430055.1 Akkermansiaceae bacterium
TGTGATTAGAGACAGGCTAACAATCTGATCGAGAAGGGGAAGGACCAACCGCATCTCCTTGTATCTAGGAATTACTTGATTTCCTCGACGCCTGGAAATGGTGTACCTCGAAACTCGCTCCCAAGAAATACGGCGACAAACTGGACCTGAAAGCCAACCATGCCGGAACGATTGAAATCGTTATCGGCGGCGACATCGACTGAACGGGCAAGATAGAGTTCAGGAAATCACCTCCGGCCGTAAGAGAACTTTGGTTTCCCGCCATGGCCTTTGCTGGTTGGTGGGCACTTCCCTTGGAACGGGTGACGTAACCACAACTTCAATTTTCTTAAAAGTGCCGGGAACAGGACTCGAACCTGCACACCTTTCGATACCAGAACCTAAATCTGGCGCGTCTACCAATTCCGCCATCCCGGCTTGCGGGCGAGACCTTACCGGGACTCGCTCACTGGGCAAGCCCGCAATGCGAGGCGATGAGAATCACTTGCAGAAATCTCGTGGTGGCCTTGATTCCACGAGAGTTCGAGGGCGTGGAAGCAGCCGCCGAGATGGGCGGGGTGGGTGAGGGTTTGGAATTGGCGGAGGGCCGCGGGCGGTGTTTGGCCTTCTAAGCTGAGAAGCCACTCGCGGCCGATTTCGGTGAGCCAGGTGCCTTGATTCTGGAAGCTGCGGGGCTGGCATCCTAGCGCGATCGCGGTTTCTGTGAGGGCGGTGAAATCGACGTGGGCGGTGATGTCGATCTCGCCTGGATGACTGAGCGGGTCCTCGGCGGCGCGGTGTTTGGAAAAGGTGCGGAGGGTGCCGGATTTCCGGGCGGGATCGTAGTATTCCGGGCGGGCGAAACCGTAGTCGAGCCAGAGAAAAAGGCCGGAAGTCAGGCAACGGGTGAGCGGTGCGAGGAAATCCGCGAAATGGGTGCGGACTTCGGTGCGGTAGCCTGCGGGGAAATCGGTTCCCAGTGGAGCGAGGGCGGCGAGCAGCTTGGGGTCGTCGATGGGGTGATTGTTTTCCCAGATGAAATGGCCGTTGGGATCGGCGTTGACTCGGCATTCTCGCCAGCCATCTGGGTGGCGCTCGATGACGTGAAATGGCAATGCGTCGAGCAGTTCATTGCCGAAGGCGATGCCGGGGCAGGGATTGGCAGCGAGTTCGTCGGTGGAGCTGACAAAGCGTGTGTTTTCTGAAAATCTGCTGAGCGTTTTCCTCTGGGCCGCTTGTAGCCCGGGGAGTGGTTCGGAAATAGCGTATTCCAGACCGGCGAGGGCTTTTGGAGAAAGTCGGGTGAGAGCACTTAAAATATCGGCGGCGAGTGTGCCATCGTGGGCGCCGCACTCGATGATTCTCCAGTGAATTGGCGTGCCGGATTCCTGCCATTCCCGGAGAAAACGGCGGGCAAGTAACTCGCCAAAAAGCGGTCCGACACTCACGCTAGTGAAAAAATCTCCTTCTCGCCCGACTTGGCGGGATTCCCGGGCGTAGTAGCCGAGTCGCGGCTCGTAGAGCGCGCTTGTCATGAAATCGGTGAAACGGAGTGGGCCGCTCTTTGAGATTTGTCGGTGTAAAAGCTCCGGCAACGAAGCAGTTGCGGGAAGCGATTCACTCGGATATGGTTTCGCCTTTGCGAACACTCGGAAGGGTGGTGATGAATCCGGATCTGACATGGCAACTATTCAAAATACGAATCGGAAGAAGACCGGCAAGTCGTGGTTCTTCAAGCACAAAGGATTTTGGGCGTTTTTGTTTTTGTTAGGGGTCGTCTTGTTGCTTGCGGCGTGGGTTTTCGTGGATAGCTATACTCGGGAATACCGCCAGCGGGCGGCGTCCTATGATTTGGCACGGATCAATGACCTGGAGGAACCCAGCATCATTTTGGATCGCAATGGTAAGGAAATTGGCCGGATTTTCGTCCAGAACCGCAGTGTCGTTCCTTACGAGCAAATGCCGGAAATTTTCATCAAAGCCCTGCGCGCCGGCGAGGATTCGCGGTTTCTCTCCCATCACGGGGTGGACTACATCGGTGTGGTGCGAGCGGTGATTTTGAATGCCCAGGGCGGTAGCCAAGGAGCCAGCACGATCACTCAGCAGCTCGCGCGAAATGCCTATAATCTCAAGGAAGAAGCGGTGGTTCGCAAGGAATCGACGATCCAGCGAAAAATGGTGGAAGCTTTCCTCGCGCGGCGGATCGAGGATAAGTATTCGAAAAAAGAGATCCTCACGTTCTATCTCAACCGAATTTACTTCGGCAGTGGATTTTATGGAATCCGCTCAGCATCACTGGGCTATTTCGGCAAGGAGCCGATGAATTTGACGACAGAAGAGTGTGCCTCCTTAGTGACCTTGATCAAAAATCCCAATGCTCGCTCGCCCTTGAACAATCCAGAGTTGAACCGCACGGGGCGAAATTACGTGCTCGGGCGGATGCGCGAGGAGGGCATGATTTCCTCTTCCGAACTGGGCAGACTCAAGGCGTTGCCGCTGAAGCTCAATTCGCAGCCACTGCGTCGGGGCACGACTCACCTTTATGAGCGGGTCGCCGAAGCTGTCGGCCGGGCGCTGGGTGAAGATGCGCTGGCTTCTGGGAAATTCACCATTCACACCACGATTCTCGCGGAAGCGCAGAATGCGGCGCAGAAGTCCCTGCTGGAAAGCCTCGCCAAAGCCGAAGCGCGTCCCGGCTACAAGCATCCGAAGTATAAGGATTACCGAAAAGGGGACACGAAGCCTGCCGAATACCTTCAGGGGGCGGTGCTGATGCTCGATCATGAAACCGGAGAAGTGCTCGCCCACGTCGGCGGACGGGACTATGCACAAGTGCCTTATG
>JANPAU010000042.1:0-8181 GCA_031430055.1 Akkermansiaceae bacterium
AAGAACTCGTCGAGCGCAAGTTGCAGTCGTGGAGCGTGAAAAGCCGGAGCCGGATGCTGGCTGAGGGCCTGCAACTGCCCACAGGAATTTCTAAAATCGTGCTCGCAGGCGTGGCGGAAATGCCGCCACTGGTCGAGCGGGCGTGGTTGGCCCGCCAGCAGCCCTTGACGGTACTCATCGGTGCGCCGGAAAAGGAAGCCCACGAATTTTCCGCCATCGGGCGACCCTTGCCGACGTGGTCCCTGCGGCCCTTGCCTTGGCCGGACGGCTCGGTGCAAGTGGTCGCGGATCCCCGGCAGCAAGCGGTCGAAGCCCTTCGAGTGATCGCCGAAATGAAGACTCCATCGAATGAAGTGGCGCTGGGATCGGCAGACAGCGAGGTGGGCGATGAGCTCGCCCGCACCCTCACCCGTGAAGGATGGCCGGCGTTTCATCCGGCAGCGACTGTGGTCACCGGTGGGCTGGCCCATTGGTTCAAGATCTGGTGCGAGTGGCTGGCCGATCCGACCCTGGCCACGATGGCGGATTTGTTAGCATTGCCCGAGACCGGCGTCCTCGTGGCGGGCAAGCGGGCACAGAAGGCGAAACGCCTGGCAGAACTCCGCGACCGCTGGATGATCGCGCGGACCGAGGACTTGCAACGCCGGATGAAGAGCGAAGTTTTCCGCAACGAACGGGAAAAAAAATCTGCCGATGAGCTTTGCAAGGCCGCCGAAGCACTAGAAAGCTGGCGTGGGAGCCTCCAAGGAGAAAATGCGAGCAGTGCGCTGACACGCTTGTTAGTGACTCTTGCCCGCACCGGACCGACGACGGAAGAAACGGCAAACGCCATGACCGAGTGGCTTGCGGAGGCCGCACCGCTGATGGAGCAGGTAAAGCGCGGGGCCAGATTCTGGATTGAGTTGATGCTCTCGGAATTACCCTCCCCCACCCCACTGCCGCCGGATGGACGAGTGATCGATGTGCAGGGTTGGCTAGAAATCTATCACGAACCGGGTCGCCATCTGGTTCTCTGCGGAATGAATGACGGCAAGGTTCCCGCCCGCAGCGGTGGCGAACCATGGCTCAGTGAAGCAAGCCGTGAAAGGTTAGGACTCATCAAAGACGCCGACCGCGCGGCGAGAGATGCTTTTCTCTATCAGTCGATGGTCGAGGCACGGCGCGCCGGTGGCCGGGTGGATGTGATTTGCGGGAAATCCGGCGCGGGCGGCGAATCTCTACTGCCCTCACGGCTTCTGCTAGCCGCCAGACGCGAGGAGCTGCCCGGCCGGGTGAAGTTACTTTTCAAAGAAGTCGAAGTTCCCGAAGCCGGGCTGCGCTGGCACGCGGATTGGAAATGGAAACCACGGACAGTGGAAGCACCCCTGCGGCTCAATGTCACCTCGCTCGGTGACTATCTAACCTGCCCATTTCGCTACTATCTGAAACACGTGGTGCGAATGCAAAGCCCGGAAACCGGCCGAGGAGAATGGAACGCCCGCGATTTCGGAAATGCGGCCCACGAGGTGCTAGAGCGCTGGGGCCGCGATACCGAGGCGCGTGAACTCGAAAAACCAAGCGCCATCCACGAGTGGCTTTCCGCCGAGCTTGACCGGGTAGTCGGCGAGTGGTTCGGCAAGCGGGTGCCGCTCGCCGTTAGAATTCAGACCGAGGCTTTGCGGCAGCGATTGTTGTGGCTGGCACGAGTGCAGGCAGCGAACCGGCTGGACGGCTGGGAAGTGGTGGATGTGGAGCGCAAGGTCGAGCTGCCAGTGGGAGAAGCATGGATCATTGCAAAGATCGACCGCATCGACCGCCACCGCGAAACCGGCCGACTGCGAGTGCTCGACTACAAGACTGGAACCGTCAAGGGAGTAGAAGAAGCACACCGCAAGAAGCTCAGCAGCTCAAGTGTGCTGCCTATGCATCTTGAACCCGAGTGCCCGGCTATTTACGCCAGCGAGGACAAGAGTAAGACCTCGAATTTCCTTTGGCTAAACCTGCAACTCCCACTCTACGCCGCCGCGCTGGTCGCTCGTGGGGAACCCCTTGCCACGCCCTGTTATTTCACCATCCCCTCCACCGAGGCAGACGTAGAAATCCACGAATGGGCGAGATTTGAAACAGCGGATCTGGATGCAGCTCTAACTTGCGCCGACTGGGTGGCCACACAAATCGCAAACGGTATTTTCTGGCCGCCTGCGGAAAAGGTAATTCACGACGACTATGCCGTGCTCGCGGCAGGCCGTGCGTTTGAAGACATGTTTACCACACTGGAAAACGTATAGCCCGCAGTTGAGAAAGCATTCATGAACGCACAGCAAGTGATTGAAGTCTGCTGAGAGATTCAAAAACGACTACAAAATTATTCCAGCTCTCTTCGTGGTCTCACTTTTAAAAAAGCGGTGAGTCGAAAAAAAATAGTAGCTCAACCACCCATCCAATCCCGGCGAGGGCAACGCACGCTGAGCCGATGGATTGCACCTGCGGCGTCCATTTTCGAATCGGCCAGAGAATCAAAAATACGGCGATCAGCACGGAAATCTGTGCCAACTCGACACCCACGTTGAACCCTAACAATGGACCAACGAGTTTGTCGCGAGGGACATCACTGAGCTTCTCCGCCAGCGTGCCAGCGAAGCCGAGACCGTGGAGCAGGCCGAAGCAGAACACCAAGATCAGCCGGGACTTACGAAGTTTGTGAGTGAGTAAATTTTCAATCCCCACCCACGCGATGCTCAAGGCGATGAGGACTTGGAGAAGCCCACTCGGTAACTGCAATTTCCCTAAAATCGCCAAGGCAAGAGTGATCGAATGCGCGAGCGTAAATAACAGAGATTGCTGCACCAAGGGCTTCCACTTGGGCAGCAACAGAAACAGCCCGAGGATGAATAAAACATGGTCCAAACCCAGCGCATGACGGTAGCCGAGCTGCATCCAACCACCAGTCATCGGCGGCACCACTGGCGCGGCTTGCCCCGATGCGGTCTGCCTAAGAAGCATGAGACTACCGCCCGGCAGGGTGCTAACAATTTTCGCGTCGTCGCCCTCCTCGATGAGAATGATGAGCTCAGTTTCTTGCTCGCCGGACCAATGGATCCGTAAATCGCCGATTCCCGGGAGCGGATCGATTAGCAAGTGGGTCGTCAATAAAGCAACGTCACCCGCCTCTTCCGGCAACTCGAAGGAGTCTTTCTCAAAATCGGGAAACTCAACTCGCCACGCCACATCCTTGTCAGCGAAAGTGATCCGCAGCAGCTTTTTCAGCGTATTTTCTGTCTCCTTGCGGATTCTTGCAAACTCCTCGGGCGAGGACTTACTCACCGCCTCACGGCTCAGCGGCAGCCCGCCTGGCACTCCACGCGTCTCCGGCAACATATAAGCAATGTCCATTTCCCCAAGCAATCTCCACTGAGTGTCGAGTTTTTGAAATTCCAACTCCACGGACGCGACTTGATGCGCATGAGTCCGCAGCGAAAAGCCGAAAAACAAGAGCAAACAGGCAAAAAATCGGGCGAATTTCATGGAAGAAGGAACGTGTGACTAGACTTAGAAGCCGCGTAAGGATTTGGCTACCCTGAACCGCCAACACCCGAATTTCTGCAGATTTCCTGCCGAAAAAACCGGAAACTCGCCGCTTTACAAGGTCCGAAGTGCCACCCATAGTCTCGCGCCCATGACTTTAGCTGTGATTAATTGGCTTTCTATTAGCATCGACCTTCTCCTCGTGATCTTCGTAATCGTTTGTTTGTTGATGACCTTGGTCATCCTCATGCAGCGTCCGAAACAAGAAGGCTTAGGTGCTGCATTCGGCGGTGGAGTGACTGACCAAGTGTTCGGAGCACGCACCACTAATGTTTTGGATCGCGGCACCGTTTATCTCGGCTCGCTGTTTTTCATCCTGAGCCTCGCCCTCGCAGTGCTCATCGGCCAGAAGAACAAAACCACCAGCATCGTTACCAAATCCGATACCGCCGCCAAGGTGGAAGCCGCCGCTGCGGTGAAAGCTCCTGAAGTGGTCGTTCCAAAATCGCTCCAAGAAGAACTCCCCGCAGATTTGACCACTCCGCCAGCGCCTTCTGCACCTGCGGAAATCCCTGCGATCACGGCACCCGCTCAGAAAGTCGCGCCAAGCACTCCTCACGAGACAGATCCGATTGAAATTGCTCCTCCTGTCGCCCCTGCTGAGGCCGACAAGCCGGCAGACAAATGAGTCTCTTCCTAACGCTCTCTCAGCGTGAAGGAAACTGAGCAAGATGACTTTCCCGATGTCCCAGTTTGGGCACGGACAGATGCATTTCCTATCGCCCCGAAAGGTTGGGGTTGGGTCGATACCAAAGGGCGATCCCACCCCTGCGACTCATTGGATTCACTCAGCTCCGCGATCCGTGATGATCGTGATGGCAGCGTAACCCTCGTCTGGGCTCCCTCACACGAGCGGATGATTCTGCCAGAGGAACTCGCGGGCATGGGCGAAGCTTTGAGAACCGCACGCGCTCGCTGGACCCGCGACGATTTGGACGATGCGACGCATAAAATACGTTGGTTCGGCGGCGTCTTGTTTCTATTGGCAGCTTATACGTTTTTGGGTGGCTTGATCCTGGCTGGAAGATTGGCGGCCGAATCCGGTTCGGTAGTGGATATTTCCCGGCGCTTGGAGTTCGCCGCCCGTGCCGTGATCAACTCCACAAATACCGGTCTCGTGTTGTTGATGTTCGTTATCTTTGCGTTTATTCCTTGGTATCAGGCGAGAAAACGGAAAAAAGAGTTAGGCAAGTGGACTGAAATTGGCATCGCCGAGGCGGCACCATCGATCCGGTTTGAGACATGGCTAGACCGGCAGCAAGCCCCCTTCACTAAATTTTTTCTCGGCCTGATCACCCTGGTGGCACTGGCCCAAATATTTGGCAAAGTAAAGACCGAGGGACTTGGATCACTGATGTCGCTGATTCACACTTGGGACGGCACTTCAGCCGCAGGCTTGGTAAAAGAACGTTACTTCCAAGGCGAATGGTGGAGGCTCTTCACCGCGCCATTTCTGCATGGAAACGTGTTGCACTTTCTCATGAATGCTGCGGCCCTACTCTACTTGGGAAAACGCTTGGAGGTCTTCGCACGCTGGCCTCACTTGCCTTTGGTTTTCTTGTTCGCGGCGTGTGTGGGTGGCGAGGCGTCTGCCAGATTGGTGGTGGCACCCTCGGTCGGAGCATCGGGCGGACTGATGGGATGGTTAGGATTTTTGATGGTGTTCGAGACTCTTCACAAATCACTAGTCCCCCGCCGTGCTAGGCGCCGCTTGGCGGCCGGGGTGTTTGCCACCGCGATCATTGGACTGGTCGGCTACCGGTTCATCGACAATGCAGCCCATGCTGGTGGCTTGTTAGCTGGGATGCTTTACGCCGCGATTGTCTTCCCCGCATCATCATCGCCCAACCGCCCAAACTCGAACCTTGTCGACCGCATCACTGCGACAGCGGCACTGGTAGTCCTAACAACTTCCGCGCTGTTTGCCTGTTGGGCAATCGTCGCGGCAAGTGGTGCTTGAGGTTAGTTACTTCCGAAAGGAAAACGCCATCACCATCAAGGAAATGGCGATGATCCACGAGCCGAGCACTCGGATCGCGGCCTTGGCCCACTTTTTGTCAGAGCCATTCGACGCACACATCGCGATGTAGAACAGCACCGCATTCAAACTTAGCCAAGTGCCCGCCAAGGTCTTGAGAACCGCCCCCTCTCCAGGCGCCGAATCCAGACCAATTCCAATTGCGACTGCACCACAGAGCAATCCACTGACCCAGCCGGAAATCTTGATTTCAAGCACGACGAAGATCGCGATGATCAACGCAGTTCCAACCAACAGAGGTTGGTAAACTTCAGTCACCCATCCCGTCAAAGTGAAAAGCAATGCAGCAGCGGAAGCAGGAGCGAAGATCCGCAAAGGTGTCTTCAAATCAAACGGCACCTGTTGCCCCAAGAGAAGCGCAAGACTCAGAAACATCAAAACGTGCGCGGGCGACATCACTGGATGCAGGGCACCATTTGCCATTTCCCCCACCCCCTCCACGCTGAGATGAGCATGCGCCGCCGAACTCGCAGACAAAAAGCTGCCGATTCCTATCAGCAATCCAACTCCAAGGCTCTGACGAGGCATCCCATTCACAGTAATTTAAAAAGAAAACCGAATCCCACCGACGCGATGACAACGCCACCAACCCGCACCACGACTCGCCCCCAAGGCCAACGCACCAGCAAGCCGAAGGCAATTCCACCGACATGAAGCAGACCGGTCGAAATCACAAATCCGATGGCGAAGGTCAGCGCATTGGCAGCTTCCGGCAACTCGGTTCCGTGCGCATGACCGTGGAAAATTGCGAAAATCCCAACAATCATCGAGGCCACCCACAAGGGCGGTCGCGCTGCTAGCGAAACCATGATCCCCAACACGATACCAGATAGAGCAATGCCAGTCTCCACCCCAGGCAAAGCCACCCCTACGACTCCCAAGGCTCCGCCGAGAGCCATTACTACCGGGAAAACTACCGGTAAGGTCCACATCGCACGCCCACCGAGAAATGCGCCCCACAGACCGACGGCCACCATCGCCACAATGTGATCCAAGCCACCCAGCGGATGCCCGAAACCACTGAGAAATCCTCCTACCGTGCCCATCTCACCATGGGCACTCGCGCGGGTAGGCAGACAACCCACCAGCAAGATCAACGCAAGCGGGACACTGCGACGGATATGTATTAAAGGAGTCGTCATTTCGATATAAGTTGGAAGCTACCTTTTTGCGGACAACAAGCGAATAGCATCGCCATGACACTACGCTGTTGAGCTTCCTGTTGCCAAGCCCGATCAGCCGGATTGGCGCTGTTACAACGGCGTCACACAAACGACTTCCACAAATCGAGGAGAACTTCACAACCGTGGCCACTTCCAACGATTTCCAAGAGCCCGAATTTCGCATGATCTTGAGGCTTGGCATTCCGGTCGCTTCGTTCAAAAATCATTCATGTTTAGTGCCAACAAACTCACCCCGGAACAAAAAGACGCGCTCAAGCAGTGGGCTACCGAGGGAGCTACCATGTCAGATCTCCAACGCCATCTGAAAGAGGACTTCGGCCATACGATCACCTATATGGACACCCGTTTTCTCATCCTCGATCTTGGCATCGAGCTGATCGAGGAACCTAAGACCGAACCCAAGAAGGAGGAAAAGCCGGTTCTCGTGCCGACCGGATGCGTCACGACGACGATGGACAGCCTCACCCTACCCGGCGCCCTCGTCAGCGGAAAAGTCACTTTCAGCGACGGTGAGACCGGCGTCTGGATGCTCGACCAGACCGGCCGCCCTGGTCTGGATCCCGACACGGAAGGTTATCGCCCGACTCCCGAAGACATCAAAGAATTCCAAGTGCAACTGCGTGATTTGATTCAAAAAAGCGGCCTCTAAGCGGGTCCAAACACGATGAAAAACCTCCGTTACAGACTTCAGACTCTGCCAGCGGCGTTAAATACGTGGAAGATGTCACGTAAGACCAACGATGTATTCAAGGTGAAAAACCACGGGGCCTGGGTGCTACTTGTTGGCCTTATCACGCTGGCGGTGATGATCCAGCAGTCCAAACCGCCGCCGCTATCACTTGAGCCGGCACCCCAAACAACCGACACCTCATTCCCCACCCAGCTTGCGGGTGCCCGGATCGATACCGCCAAGCTGAAGCTCGAACAGAACCGACCTGACGAGGCGCTCGCCTTGCTGATTTCCGCCCTCAAAGAAGATAGCGCATCCACCGAGGCTCGGAACTTGGTCGAGTCCATCCTCAATGAAACGATCTGGAATCTACCAGAAATCACCCTCAAGCACCCGCTGCCGATCGATCAAATCGCCTTTATCGCACCGTCGTCGCTCTGGGTGAGTCTGGCTGGAGAAAAAAATACAACCGCGAGATGGAATCTTGAAACCTTGGCAATCGAGAGCGTCCTATTTCCGACCGACGGCGGCCCAACTCGCAGCCTAGTCCTCGACCCGACATCACAATCCTTGGTGGTGGAACGCAAGTCGGTGGCCTTACTTTGCGATGCAAAATCACTCAAGCCGATCCGTGATCTTGGTCTTCTGCCAGACAATCTAACTCCTTCGACGGTGATCGTATTTTCCGAAGACAGTTTGCTGATGGCGCACCCAGCGTGGGTCTC
>JANPAU010000043.1:0-2280 GCA_031430055.1 Akkermansiaceae bacterium
GCAGGGGCACTCCGGCGGGGATCGGGATATCCACGATGGGATAGTATTTCGCCTCCTCGTCCGCGGTTCCCCACATCGCGCCGAGTTCATCTTCCGCAGAAAGGAGAGGGGCGCAGGCACAGGCCAGCAAGGCCATCGTATATTGGTTGATTACCATTGGTATTCGAGAGTGAGAGTGGAGCGCCCTTTGGGCAGGGTGATGGGGATCAAAACCTCGCCGGGGGTTCCGGCTCGCACGATTCCTTTGTGAGGGCTAGTGATGCGAAGTTGCAATGGCCCCACTTTGAAATCACGGTCAGAGACTTTCACGGGGCTTTCTCCCGTCGCCGCCCGGAAATAGAACAATGTCTGCTGAGAAGGGGCGATGAAAGTGAAGGTCCGCTTAAAGAAGGCTTTCTTATCCTTATCGAGGGTGTCTTCGAAATAGTCCTGCACCGCCACATCGCCATACATAAACCGGAACGTCGGGCGGCGCATGGCATCCAGATGGTAACCGCGGAATTGATAACCTTGGTCCTGCGGGAAAGTGAAATTGGTTTTACCTTTGTAAGGCCAGTTATCCTCCAATGAAGCCAAGCGGTGGAATGGGATTCCTCGCGGAAAGGCAATTAAATTGGTCCCGCGCGTGCGGAAGGATCCCATATCAACATTCACGAACTCGCCCTTCCACAGTTGACGCAGCGCCATTTCCTCGGAATCGAATGCGAGGCTGATCCGCTCCGGGTAGCCGACTGCGATGCCACGGTAATCCGCCGGTCCCTGTCCTCGGCAAATTTCAGTGATGTCACTGACACGGAGTTCGTTCGATTCGCGGGAGAGTCCAGCCGGTTTTTTCGCTCGATTGCCGTCTCCGAGGTAGTTCCAAAGTGCTTCGAGCTGCTGCGAGGTATCACCGCCGAGGATTTTCGGCAGCGGTGAAGTGCCACCAGCCCAGTAGCTAGGCATCGATACCGTCGGGTGGAAACGCGCAGGATTCCGCATGTAGAGATGGAACCAATTTTTCTGGAGCCGCTGGGATGCGAGAGAAATATCCCAAGCGCCCATGCCGCCCGACTGTTGATCATCGAATTGGTGACAGGCGATGCAATTGAGCCCGCTGGTGCCGACGATTTTATGCCCCGCTTCTTTGGATTCCTTCATGTCAGAAACCTGCGGCAGGACCACGTCTTCCAGCTTGTCCACTTTTTCAAAGAGATTCACGAGGTGGCCGACATTCGCTTCCCCATACTGCGGCATACTCGCATTTACGTAAGTCCGCTGGCGTTTCCCGTGCAACATGGCATCGGCGATCCAGTCGGATGTCAGCTTGGCTCCTACGTCAGAAAGGGATGGCGGTAAGCGCCCCTGATCGCCGATTCCCGGCTGGGTGCTGGTGAAAAATGCATTCCGCTCCGGAGCGATGCCACCCAAGCCGGTGCGCTCGTGGCAGGCGATGCAATTCAGGGCGGCCAGTGTCTTGTGGATCTGCTGCTTATCGCTGAGTGCCGGATTCTCCATTTTTGGCAATGCACTGGCGATCCATCCTCGCTGCTCGTCCGTGAGATCAAAGTGTGGCCACGCGCCGGGAGTCTTGCTCATGCAGCCCCGGCTGGCGTCCAGCTTGGCCAAGGCGATGCTGGATTTAGCCGGAATCTTCAAATCATCATGGCAGCTCGCACAGCCGAGTGTGGCAAATTGTTCCCGCCCGCGCGCCGCGAGTCCGGCATCCACCTTGAGCGGCTGGAAGGCTGGCACCTCCTCGTTGGAAATCGACAACATCGACGAAGGAATCGGCCCCCGAGGGAATTCTGGCCCGGCCATTGCGAAAGAAAACTTCGGTTCTTGGCCAGTGTGGAAATAGGTGAGTTCAATTTTTCTCCAGCCAGCGGCGAGTTCTGTGCTGCCTTCCAGTTGTTTCACTCCCCGGCGGTTGCTGGGTTCTTCCTGGACGACGGATTTCCCGTCGATGACGAGCGAGCCGCCATTCATTTCGAGGAAAAATGTGTAAGCACCCGGTTTCGCAAGGTTCATCCAGCCTGCGTATTTCACCGCAATCTGATGCCTGACGCCGACCAGACTCGCCAGCGCGAAATCCTTCACCCGCCCGGCAGTGTGCGGCTTGACGTTTTCGCTGTCCAGCCCCTCATAGACAGCTCCTTCATACAAGGTGTAATCGAGATTCCCCGGCACGCGCGTGTCTTGCAGCAGGAAATGAGCGATCTGCTCGATCTCTTTCTGCGGCAACTGCATGTTCGGCATCCGCCCGGACGGCCGACTCGCGTGGGGATCTTTTAGAAATCC
>JANPAU010000044.1:0-4655 GCA_031430055.1 Akkermansiaceae bacterium
GCCACTCGGCATCTTGAAAGCGCTCAAGCACCGGACCTTCATCGACACCTCCAGCTCGGTGCTCATCTTCCTCGGCTACTCGATTCCCGGCTTCGCGCTGGGAGCGATCCTGCTCGTGCACCTCGGAGCGCGGATGAATCTTTTCCCGCTCTTCGGCCTCACCAGTCCGGACTTCGACCAGCTCGATCATTGGTCAAAAATCAAAGATCTCGCCCACCACACCGTGCTGCCGCTCATCTGTTACATGGTCGGCTCCTTCGCCATGCTGACGATGCTGACGAAGAACAACCTCATGGACAACCTCGCCGCCGACTACGTGCGCACCGCCGTGGCGAAGGGTGTGAGTTTCCGCAAAGCGGTCTTCGGCCATGCGTTCCGGAACTCGATGATCCCAGTAGCGACGAGCCTCGGCAGTCTGGTCGAAATTTTCATCGGCGGCTCGATGTTGATTGAAAGCGTCTTCGACATCCAAGGCTTCGGGCTTCTGCAATATCAATCCGTGATCGCCCGCGACGTGCCTTTGATCATGGGCACTTTGACGATCGCAGCGTTTCTGATGCTCATCGGCAACGTGCTTTCCGACCTCATCGTGGCCATGGTGGACCCACGAATCAAATTTGAGTAACGATGCGAATTCTTGGCCTACTCAGCATCCTGCTAGGTGCGCTTACCGCCACTGGTGAGCGCATGAACATCGCATTCCCCACGGCGCGCTGGTTCTTCAATATCAGTCGCGAGGTGCCGATGTTAGGCGGAAAGGGTTTCCTGTGGTTCGGTTGGTTTAGCGTGGCGCTTTTCGTGCTCGGCGGACTGGCGTTGATCGTCCGCTCATTTACCTCCGGCCCGCCCAATCCGATCACGACTCGCCGCATCCGCCGGTTTTGCGAGATCAAGCGTGGGTATTATTCACTGCTCATTTTGATCGCGCTTGGAGGGCTTGCCGCTCTCGATCAAGCCATCGTCGGCAAACGCGCACTCGCCGTCCACTACCAGGGGAAATGGCAGTTCCCCGCGTTTTCACCCACAGATTTAAAAAACAAAGACTTCGGCATCACCGACAAGACGGCCGAAGCGCCAGCAGACTATCGGAAACTCAAACGCGCTTGGAAGGGCTCCAAGAAGAACCGCGTCATCATGCCGCTCGTCCCCTTCGACCCGACGGGCGACACCCTGCAACCCCGCTCCAAAGCCCTCCAACTGCGGGAGAAAATTCTCTGTGAATCCGGCAGCAAGCCTTACTGGGGATTGGCGGCGAGATACTTCGATCCCGCGGAAGCGAAAATGCACCTGAGATACACCCTCCGCGATGGTAAGTTAACAGGTCCGGCTGATGGCTGGAACGCAGAAGGCCTGCCCGTCTACAGCGCAGATTATCAAGACGGCCTCATCGTCTCAGAACGCTTCAATGGCGTGGGCACCCAAGAAACATTTCTCGCGCTGAAGACCAGTGATCTGCGGGCGGTAAAGTATCATCCCGCCCCACCGATTCCAGAAGAAGGTAACTGGCTCGGCACGACCTCGCAGGGCTACGACGTGCTCGCTTACCTCTACGGCGGCTTGCAGGTGAATTTCAAAGCCGCCCTGATCTACCTGCCGATCGTTTACCTCATCGGGATCTCCGTCGGCATGATGATGGGCTACTTTGGCGGTTGGTTTGACATGATCTCACAGCGCTTGATCGAAATTTTTTCAAACATGCCGTTTCTTTTCATCGTCATTATTTTCTCAAGCATGGTGCCGGAAAATTTTAAGGGCTTACCTATCATTTTGACCATCCTCGTCGCGTTCGGCTGGATGGGTATGACCGCCCTGATGCGGACTGCCGCCTACCGGGACAAAGAGCGCGATTACATCTCCGCAGCCAAAGTCCTCGGGGCGGGCACGCCCCGGATTCTGTTCCGTCATCTACTGCCTAACACGCTGGCCATCATCGTGACCTTGGTACCATTCACCGTCTCCGGGCTAGTCTTTGCCCTCACCTCACTCGATTATCTAGGCTTCGGACTGCCACCGCAATACGCGACTTGGGGCCGCTTGCTCAACGACGGCCTCTCGAATCTATCCGCCCCGTGGCTGGTCACCTCCACCTTCATGGTGCTCGTCGGCCTGCTCGTCCTCATCACCTTCGTCGGCGAGGCTGTGAGAGAAGCCTTCGATCCGAAAAAATTCACCTTTTACCGCTGATGCGCCCAATCCTCACCTCCTTGTGCTTGTTGGTGCTATTCGCCACTGGCTGCCGTCGCGAGACTCAGGAAGTCTCGCGCAAACTGGAGTTTGACGCCTTCCTTCCGGCCTACAATCGTTACATCGAGACATGGCTGCGCACCCAGCAGAAGCTCACCGAACAGGAAATCGCCAAGGTCACTGCGGAACTCCCCGCCGCAGAAGGCGACGCAAAGACCACCCTCGAAATTCACGCCGCAGCCCTGCAACTCGTCCAAGAAAAATGGAAGTTCCGACTCGCTCTCGGCGGCTTTTTGAAAATCGGTAACCCATCTGAAATTCCAAGCGACCTCGTTTGGGAAAACGGCATGGACCAACCGGAAATCGGTGATCCCGCAGCGATTAAGGGCGGCTCTTTCCGCCGCTTCATCCCGACTTTCCCGCCGACCATCCGGCCTTTCGGCGAAAATTCGAACCATTCATTCCGCGGCGATCTCTACGACTACATCGATATGACCATGGTCAGCCTCCACCCGGAGACGATGGAGATGATTCCAGGACTCGCCAATGAATGGGCCACCTCTGCGGATGGCCGCACGATCTACTTCCGCATCGATCCCGAGGCACGCTACTCAGACGGCGTCGCGGTGAAGGCGATGGATTTCCTCGTCTCGGTTTATGTCCGTGTCTCGGACAACATCGTCAACCCTTACTCGAAGCAATACTACCGGGAGAATATCGCCCAGGTCGCCATGTATGACGACCGAACCGTGTCCGTCTCGCTGCCAGAATCCAAGATCTACGCTCCTTTCATCGCTGGCGCGATCACCCCTTCTCCGCCGCATTTCTACGCCGAGTATGGGCCTGATTATAACGAGCGCTATCAATGGCGTTTTCCACCCACCACCGGGGCCTATGAATTGTTACCCGAGGACCTGGTAAAAGGCGTGTCGATCACCCAGACCCGCGTGAAAACCTGGTGGGCCAAGGATCGTAAGTTTTACCGATATCGCTTCAATCCCGACAAACTCGTGCACACCGTGGTGCGTGACGAGGCGAAGGCCTTCGAGCTCTTCCGGGCGGGTGAGCTCGATACATTTTTCCTCACTCAGCCGCAGCTTTGGTATGAGAAATCCGAGATCGATCCGGTTTACAAGGGCTACATCGAGCGCGTCACCTTTTATACCCGCTATCCCAAAGTCCCACGCGGGCTCTATCTGAATGTGAGCAAGCCTCTACTCAACGACAGGAATATCCGCGTCGGCATCCACCATGCGATGAACTGGCAGAAAGTCATCGACGTCATGTTCCGCGGCGACTACCAGCGCTTGAATGCGTTTAATGAGGGCTATGTTACCTTCAGCGATCCATCGATCGTGGCCCGCCCATTCTCCATCGATACCGCGCGGGCTGAATTCGCCAAAGCAGGATTCACTCAAGAAGGGCGCGATGGTATCCTCACCAAGTCGGACGGCACTCGCCTCTCCCTCTCCGTGACCTATCCGGCGATGCCACAATTCGACCGGATGTTCGCGATCCTCCAAGAAGAAGCAAGAGCCGCCGGGTTTGAACTCCGGCTGGATGGACTCGAAGCGACCGTCGCTTATAAAAAAGACATGCAGAAACAGCACGAAATAGCACTCGGAAGTTGGATGACTAACCCTCCAGTTCCAGATTTCCACCAGTTTCTCCATTCAACTAACGCCATCGACGAGAAAGGAAATCTCAAACCACAGACCAATAACACCTTCGCTTGGCACCGCGCCGATACCGATGTGCTCAGCGAAAAAGTCCGCACCGCCCGCACGGCTGAAGAACTCAAGGATGCCGCGTGGCAGCTGCAACGCATCATGCACGACGAGGCCATCTTCGTGCCCGGATACTCAGTGGATTTCGTCCGGATCGGCTTCTGGCGCTGGGTAAAATGGCCGGACTGCGTGACGACCCGCTTCAGTCCGCCAGTCGTCTACGATCCGCATGAAGCCTTCACATTCTGGGTGGATGAAAACGCCAAAGCCGAGACCATGGCCGCTCGCCGCTCCAGAAAATCCTTTGGTGAATCCACCAAATCCATCGAAGACTACCGCATCAAACCCGCTCCAGCCCCCGCAGCTCCATGATTTCTGAGACGGAAAACATTCTCGAAGTAGAGAACTTGATCACGTCCTTCGAGACCGAGCGCGGCCTGCTTCGTGCGGTCGATCATGTGTCATTCACGGTGCCAGTCGGTAAGACCGTCGGCATCGTCGGCGAGTCAGGATGTGGAAAAAGTGTCACCGCTATGTCGATCGTCCGGCTACTGCCCCAGCCTGCGGGAAAGATTCTTGGCGGGCATATTTATTTTAAAGGGCACGACTTAGTGCGTGCCAGCGACCAAGAAATTCACCAGATCCGCGGTGGCGAGATCGGCGAGGTTTGGCGGGGTTCGCGAGGAACGTTGAAGTGGCGCTCTACGAAGATGGCTCGGCGCAAGTCATCGACGACGGGCGCGG
>JANPAU010000045.1:0-7892 GCA_031430055.1 Akkermansiaceae bacterium
CAGTCCTTCCTCGATCACAGCGCCCTCGCCTCGGACAAGGACGACGAGGATCTTGAGAAAAAACAAGGCGTCACCCTGATCACCCTCCACGCCTCGAAAGGGCTGGAATTTCCCATCGTTTTCCTCGTCGGACTCGAAGAAGGATTTTTGCCCCACACCCGCAGCATCGCGGAAGGCACCAAGGACGAGGAACGGCGGCTATTATACGTCGGCATCACCCGCGCGCAGGACCAGCTCACCATGACTTACTGCTCCACCCGCATCAAGTGGGGCCAGGAAACCGGCTGCCAACCCAGCAGTTTCATCGGCGAGTTAGACGACGAGCATCTGCTCCACACCAGCTACGACGACATCCTTGGAGCCGCTCCCAGCACCGATGAACTCGAAAATTTCTTCGGCGGGCTCAAGGGAATGTTGGACGACACCTGAAAAATCCATGAATCGCTGCGATGCGGCCGATTTTGAGACACTTTGGCCGAATCAGAGACTTTAAATTGCTTTCGCTTTCCTTATTTTCAGGTAATTTGAATTCGTTCTGAGCGAGGTCCGCCTTCCTCAAACACCAGTCACGAAACGCTGGGTCAACTACTTCGAATTGATCTCCGGGGGGAAATCAACCGAACATGACCCAAGCAAGTGGTTGAGAAAACAGCGCGCGTTGCGAAATCCGGGGGGATATCCAACGCGCGCTTTTTTGTGCCCTTGTCGGAAATACGCGTCGAGTTAAGGAGTGGGGACCTTACTGTCCCCTTCTTCCGCTTGTTCTTTTCACGTGCAAAGACGCGACAATAAGGTCGCGGCTCCTTATATTTACTCCCCCGGATTCCAATAGTTAAAACGGTTCGTCGTCCCACGAGTCCGCTCCGCCCACCTCCCACTCCTCGACGAGTTCCGGGGGGAAATCCTCGAGAAATCTCGATGGCTGACAGATGACTTCTCCGCTGTATGACTTCGGATTAGTCATCGGATAAGTTAGATAAAGATCATCCTTGGCTCGCGTGAGCGCGACGTAGAACAAGCGTCGCTCCTCCTCCAGCATCGGTTGATCGTCCGACTCGAGTATCCTCCCGTTCGGGAATTGGCCGTCCACCAGCCAGATCAGAAACACCACTTGCCACTCGAGTCCTTTCGCTTGGTGAATGGAGGAAAGCGTGACTTTTTCATCATCCACATCGCTCTTGT
Source organism: Akkermansiaceae bacterium (assembly GCA_031430055.1). Lineage (GTDB taxonomy): Bacteria > Verrucomicrobiota > Verrucomicrobiia > Verrucomicrobiales > Akkermansiaceae > Luteolibacter. Next base: position 1,183 of record JANPAU010000045.1, read on the forward strand.
AGCCCTTGGGATCGCCGTCCACCGAACTCATCAGTGAGAGCTGGGCGAGGAACTCCAGGATATCATCGAAGGTGCCGCCGTATTGGGAAAGTTGCTCGATGTCGCTGCGGCGGTTCTCGAAATTCTCAAAACTTGCCTTGAGATACTCGTCATAGACGCCCTCCAAAATGCTGAAAATCATCTGAGACGGCCGGGCGAACTCACCATCCGGCGTGAGCTCGTCCATCACATAACACAACTGCTCCCAGTGTTTCGTCGCCTTCTTCGGAACCTTGAATTTAAGTAACACTTCCGACCACTTCGGAGGCAGCTCCTCCCGCACCGACCAGCCACTTTTCAACCACTCGTTCCAGAGCTTCTGTGCAGCGACCGGCCCGCAGCCGGGCAGCAGGTTCACCATCCGCATGAAACTCACCTCATCCCGGCGATTCACCACGAAGCGCATGAACGCGGCAATGTCCTTGATGTGCGCTTGCTCGAAAAACCTCAACCCGCTCGTGATCGCAAACGGAATCCCACGCACCGTCAGCTCCATCTGAATTTCCAGACTCTGGAAATGCGCCCGATAAAGCACCGCCATTTGCTCCAGCGGGATTCCCTCATCCCGCAGCTCTAACATCCGCTGCGCGATGAATGCCGCCTGACTGCGTGGATCTTGCAGAGCCACCAGCGCAGGCCTCGCTCCAGCAGACTCACGGGATGAGCGCAAATCCTTCTCGAATCGGCCGGAATTCGCGCGGATCGCCGCATTTGAAAGATCGAGGATTTCCGGCACACTTCGATAGTTCGTCTCGATGGTGAATACCTTGGAACCCTCATAACGACTCGGAAAACTCAGAATATGATTCATGTCCGCACCGCGCCAAGAATAGATCGATTGGGCATCATCCCCCACCGCCATCAGGCTGCCTCGGTCACCCACGAGCAGGTCGATCATCCGTCCCTGCACTGAGTTCGTGTCCTGATACTCGTCTACCAGCACATGCTTGAACTTCATTTGATAGAGTTCCAACACATCCGGGCGTTCTTCAAAAAGGCGCACCGTCATGACCAGCAAGTCGTCGAAATCCATCGAGTTCGTCGCCAGCTTTTTCGCAATGTAGCCGGTGCGGACGAGCTCGATTTTTTCCAACCAATCATAAAAGTGATCATAGCGCGCGGCGATGATGTCCTCCAAGCGGGCGCCGGTATTCTCGATCAGGCTGAAAATGGAAGCCAGCACGTCGGCTTTCGGAAATCGGCGCAACTTGGTGTCGATGTCGCAGGTGGCGATCACCGAGTTGAGCAGAGATTTCTGATCATCTCGATCGAGAATCGAGAACGAGCGAGTGAACCCCATATCCTCCGCGTGCCGCCGCAGAATCCGGCTGCCGACGGAATGGAACGTCCCCGCCCACAAGTCCGAAATATCGTGTGGCACCAGCTCGCGAACCCTCTCGACCATCTCCCGTGCGGCTTTATTCGTGAAAGTAAGTAGCAAGATCTGCTTCGATTCCACCCCGTGGTCGAGAAACCAAGCCACCCGGTAAGTCAATGTCCGGGTCTTCCCGGAGCCGGCACCGGCGATGACCAGCGCCTTCCCCGGCGGCGAAGAAACCGCCTCGTATTGCTCCGCATTCAGCGCGCCAACGTAATCAATGCCAGAAGCCGCAACGGTTTGCGATCGATGAAGAGTGTATTGACGGGCCATGCGCGCGGCCACCGTGGCACCTGAATCGCCAAGCGGCAATCGGTATGCTTGGGAATTCAGCATCCCTGCTATTCAATCCTTATTTGGCTCTGAATCGAGATTCTCGCCATCACCGAAATCTCTGAATCAAATCTATAAATCGCCTATATTTATTCAGTTAAATCTTGCTGATCTCAATAAATTTTGACGAATTTCTGGAAGTGAAATTTTTCGTCTTTGTGATCACCCTAGTCTGTCCATTACAGGCGGAATTGATCGCTCGTTTCCACACGACGCAAGGACCGGTGGATGTAGTTCTCCAATATACAACAGCACCTCAGGCGGTCGCCAATTTCATGACCCTAGCACAAGGTTCACGTCCATGGGTGAACCCAAAAAATGGGAGTATTCGCAGTGAACCCTTTTATAATGGCATCAAAATTCACCGAACTGCCAATGACAGTGGATTCAAATTTGCCCAAGGAGGGTCACCCAAAGGCGACGGATCCGACGGTCCAGGTTACACCTTCAAAGACGAGTTCGATTCCCCTTTGATCCATATTCCTTACGTTCTCTCGATGGCCAACGCAGGGCCAAACACCAATGGTAGCCAATTCTTCTTCACAGGCAGCCTGTCGCAACCAACTTTCAACAATGTCCACACCATCTTCGGACTAGTCACCGATCCCGCCAGTCAGCTTGTGGTGGACAACATGATCGCGGCAGGACCCAACGGCACCACGATCAACGAAGTCACCTTCACCCGTACGGATGCCGCCGCCATCGCCTTCAATGAACACGCGCAGCAGCTGCCTGCCATCACCTGTCCGGGCGGCAGTCTAGCGGTGAATCGAGGATTATCCACGATCTGGAATTTCAATCCTTCACTTACCACCGGTGAAGTTTTTCATGCGTATCGCTCAACTACAATGGCAGCGGGCTCATGGGAAAAATTGAAAAATGCACAAATCCATGTCGGAATTTCCAAAGGAGATTTGCTCTCCCCCGTCGTTACCTCTGCTTTTCTCGACAATGCCTCAACACCCAGCGCCTTTTACAATCTCTACGTGGCGAGTCACCCGGGTTCGGTGGCACCGTCCTACTTGAACAACAGGACGGTGGTGATCCCGCTTGGAGGAGGCACAATCAGATATGCTTTTGATAGTTCAGGAGTCTCAGGAATCACCACTTTCACATTTACCGACGGAAGTCCTATTGGTGGGCCGTTCACCACCGTCAACCCCGGCAATGGAACTCCTCTCTCCCCTTCAACCGACGCTCATTCATTCGTATTCACTGCAGATACTCCTTCCATTTCTCCTCGCTATCTATGGATCAAAGTAGGCTGTGACTCAGCAACAAACTCCCAAGTTACAGGGCGCCACTCGACTCAATCTTTCGGTGGATTTGGTTGGTCTCCTTTCGCCACGGGATCAGTTACCATCACCCGCTGAATATCATCCCTTCCCAGCCCGCAGATTTACCACTACTTCTCCGCCGTGCTTCGCTCGTTGCGTTTGATGGATTTCCGCTGTTTCTCCTCGCTGGACCTTGAAGTCCCGGCGGCGGGCGCGATTTTGACCGGCGACAACGCCCAAGGGAAGACCTCCATCCTCGAAGCTTTGTGCGTGCTCGTCCGACTGCATTCGCCGCGCACCCACCGGATGACCGCGCTCGGGCGCTTCGGCAGCAAGGGTTTCGGCATCGCGGGCGATCCGTGGGGCTGCGAACGGCAAGTGCGTCACTCGCGAGAAGGCCTGATTTTAAAAGCGAATGAGGAAACCTGCCCCAGCCAAACTCGCTACCTCGAAGATGGCGGATTGGTCGTCTGGATGGGCAACGAAGACCTAGAACTCGTCCGTGGTCCCGGCGAGGGCCGCCGTCGCTACTTGGATTTCCTCGGCGCGCAACTCGATCCCGCCTACCGCCGCTCCTGGTCGCGCTATCGCCGTGCCTTGCGGGCGAAAAACCTCCTGCTCAAGGAAAGCCGCACCCGCGATGCGGAAATCTTGTCCTACGAGGAAATTCTGGTCGAGCACGGCAACGTCCTGATGGAGACCCGCGCCCGCTTGATCGCGGAACTCGCCCCCCTCGCTGCCGAAGCGCAGCGGGTGGTAAGCGGACGAGATGAGCCACTCACTCTCCACTACCTGCCCGCCAGCGGCCCGGATTTACGCGAGTCCATCCGCCAAGCGCGCGAGCGGGAAACTCGCTTGCGACAAGCCGTCGTCGGCCCACATCGTGACGAACTCGATTTGCGGATTCACGGGATGCCCGCCGCCGACTTTGCCAGCGAGGGTCAGCAACGCACCCTCGCCCTCGCCCTCAAGCTCGCCCAAGGCACTTTGCTCGAACGACGTGGCGGAAAATTGCCGATCTATCTGATGGACGACATCTTCGGCGAGCTTGACCCCAGTCGTCGCAACGCGCTGATGAACCACCTGCCACCGCTGGCGCAAAAATGGATCACCACCACCAATATGGATTGGTTGCAGGAAACCCCGTCACTGGGTGACATCGGTCGACTCCGCGTCAGCGACGGGAAGGTGACGCCCGCCTAGCGTTGCTGGCAACTTGACTTCGAACGAGCGCTCATCTAGTTTGTGATGAAACAAAACATCACAACCATGCAAACACTCACGGTCAGGGACTTACGCTACGATTTCGGCAGAGTAGAGGCTTGGCTCGCAGATGGTGAGGAGATCGAAATCACCAAACACGGCAAGCCGATCGCACGACTTTCGCCACCACGTGCCGAAGTTGTGCCGAAATTCGATTTGGAATCGCATCGCAGGTGGATGAAGGAAACTTGGGGAGACCGGGTTTTCAGCGCTGAAGAAGTGAAGGAGATGCGGGAGGCCGAGCTCGGTGACCGGAGTTGATTGCCTACCCGGACACGTCGTTTCTGTGCGCGCTTTACCGGTCGCAAGACAACTCCGACCGCGCCTTGGCCTATCGAGATGCAATGACGGAGCCTCTGCATGTCACGCGTTTGCTGCTCTGGGAATTTCGGCAGTCCGTGCGATTTCAGGCATTCCGCCACAGCAGAAATCGGGAGGTCGGCTATCCTCTGGCAGAATCCGAACGGATGATCGGGAAAATCGGCGAACACATGAACCTCGGCATCGTGAAACTTGTGGATTGCGATTTCACCAGTATCCTCGTCACCGGCGAGTACATTTCCAAAGCCCGCACCTTCACCGGCGGACACCGGAGCTTCGACATCCTGCACATTGCCACCGCCGTCGAGCTAGGGGCAAGGGAGTTCCTTTCGTTCGATGTGAACCAGATCCAACTCGCCGGCGCAGAGGGACTGGTGATTCCGGAGCTGCTATTCTGAGAGTTCTCAGGCTTTCACCGCCTTTAGCGCAATAAACATCGGGAACTCCGTCGCAGCCGCATGCTCCGCCTTGCTAAACGGACCAGTCGCCTGCGAACGCCTGTGACTGTAAAGCTCCTCGCAAGCCACCACGGCCAAGCCACCCTTGCCCATCGCGGTTAGAAGATCTGCCAGCGGGCGATGATGAAACTGAGTCACCTCACCTGTCCCCTTCCCCGGATGCGTCGTGATCGGAATTTCAAGTGGTGTGGCATAACTATCAATCCGCCGATACTGGATTTTTTGATCCCCATCCCAGCCCCAATGCGTCTTCCGAGGAATCCGGAAACACGGGTGCATGAACACCATCACCGCCCGCCCACCCGGCTTCAGCGCGAGAGCGATATTGGAAAACATCGCCACCAGATCCGGCACATCGTGCACCGCCATCAAGCAGGTCGCCGCATCGTGGCTGCCATTTGCCCACGAGCCGGGTTGGCAGACATCGGCGACGATGAGAGAAACCTTCGGGTCCGCGCCATGTCGGGATTTCGCGAAATCAATCAGCCGCGGACTGGCATCCACCCCCGTGAATTTTCCGATCTTCGCATCCAGCAGCGGCCGGACCAGCACGCCTTGCCCGCAGCAAATATCGATGACCGACTCGCCTGCCTGTGGATCAAGCATCTTTAAGGCGGCCGGGAGGATGACGTTTTGGTGATAATTTGAGCCGGATTCGCCCACGAGTTTGTCATACCATGAAGCCACTGCATCCCAGCCACGGTCCTTGGCTGGCGGCTTGTTTCCCGGTGGTGTTCCAGAATTCCGGCCCTGTGGAGTGCGGAATGGACGGCGTGGCGGTGGTGGCATGACAAAGACTAGGAGCAAACCCGCGAAACCGGCAAGTCATCACATGGGGAGATCGTCTGGACATGCGCCAATCATCTTTCATGCTCCGCCCATGCCAACTGTCCATGTCGATCTCGGCGAACGCGCCTACCCAGTCCTCGTCGAGCCGGGCCTGCTCGCCCAAGCCGGAGAAACCCTGAAAAAGGCCGGAATTTCCCACTCGCGGGCGGCAATCATCAGCGACGAGACCGTCGCCAGCTTCCACTCAGCAACCTTGATCGCCTCGCTCGAAGCTGCTGGATTTCGCCCCACCCTGCATACCGTCGCCGCCGGTGAAGCTTCGAAATCGATGACTCAAGCCGAGAACCTCTGCCGCGAAATGATCCGCGCTGGTCACGACCGGAAATCCATGGTCATCGCCCTCGGCGGCGGGGTCGTGGGTGATCTGGCAGGTTTCGTCGCCTCGATTTTTTTCCGTGGCCTTCTATTCGTGCAAGTGCCGACGACCATCGTCGCGCAGGTCGACTCCTCCGTCGGCGGTAAGACGGGTGTAAATGTGGGTGAAGGAAAAAATCTGCTAGGCTGCTTCCACCAACCCCGCCTAGTGATCATCGATCCCGAAACCCTGCGGACTCTCCCCGACCGGGAGTTCTGCGAGGGCTTCGCCGAGGCGATCAAACACGCCGCCATCCGCGACGCCGCGATGCTCGACGATCTCGCTGCTCTAGATCCCGCAGGCCGTGATGTCCCAGCAGATCTCATCGCCCGTAACATCGCCATCAAGGCTCGCGTCGTGGAAGCCGACGAACACGAAACCAAAGACATCCGTGCGCTGTTGAATTTCGGCCACACCATCGGTCACGGCATCGAAGC
>JANPAU010000046.1:0-3738 GCA_031430055.1 Akkermansiaceae bacterium
CCAATAAATTTCACATTCTTCGATCCCCTCGTGGTCGAGATGGTCGAGCAGTTGGCGAGTGAGAAGAGGCACTAACAGCATCGAAAGGCGATGTGGTTCTTTGTGCTCGAAGCAGTAGGTGCAGGCGACGTTGCACTCGGCGGTGGGAAGCAAGATCACGCTGAAAACCCGGTCACTCATGATCTGGATGGAGTTGCTGGACTCAAGGTGGCCAAGTCGTGGGTGATTTCTCGGGCTGCGGATTCTAGCAAGTTGAAGAGCGACTTCACTCCATGGCAGTCATAGGTGGGGTCCGGCCATTTGAAGTAGCCAGCACAGAGGTCTTGCCAGGGACAGGTGGTACATTCCCCGCCTTTTTGGAATAAATCAGCGAAGTGACTTTGGACAAAATCCGGCGCTTGGAGGGGTTGATCGGTCTCGTCGTGCTTGGAACAGAGAGCTGGATCCTGATCCAGAAATTCCCAGAGGTTTCCTTCTGTCATACCGCGCAAGGCGGCAAACACCGAGTGAAAGGGCTCGATCGGGGCATCGACCATGGAATCTCGAAGATAGAAATCCACAGCGGCGGTCATTTCTAGCAGTGCTTTCGCATCCGGCTGCCCGGGAAGGATACGCACGGGGAGTTGCAAGGAGGCGGCGAGGCGTAGGGCTTTGCGAAGACCGGGCAGGGCCGGGATAGTGACTCTGACCGGTCGTACCAAGCGCACATCTGCGAGACGATAGAGGGCTGAAAACTCTGTGACCGGATCTTTGAGAATCACGTCCAGTGGGATTTCTCCTGGGCCTTGTGCGGCGAGTGCCCAAACTTCGAGGTCGCCCATCAGATCTTCGACCTGGATGCCTACGAGATCGGGATGAGGATGATTCAGCCAGTGAAAGAACTCTTCTCGCAACTTTACGATGACAAAAAACGGCCCGCCAGCATGAGATTCGGCGGGCGCGGGCGGCAGAAGGGCGAGTGTTACAAAAGATTCGTCCGGCACGAGCTGAATGATAGAATAACAGGCTGGCTTAGCGTCGGTTGATCCAGCTGCCACGACCGGCTGCTCGGCGGTTGACCCAGCCGCCGCCACCGCTGCGGTTGATCCAACTGCCACCGCCGCCGCGGTTGATCCAACTGCCGCCACCACCACTGCGGTTAACCCAATTACCGCGTCCACCGGAGCGGCGGTTGATCCATGTTGCAGCTTGAGTCTGAGAGGTGCTACTGAACATCGTGCCTGCGATGGCGGCAAAGATCGCTGCGCCCGACCATTTGCCCATGCCTTGCAGGAAATGTCTCCGGTCTTGGAATTCTGCGTCCTCGAGAGCCGGTGATGTTTCGTTGATCGATGAATCGTTCATGGTTTTCAAGGGGAACACGTTATTTGCTCACGGGGCGGCAGTTTCACCGGTCAGAGTGGAAAAATGCATGGCGACGATTTTCCATGAGTCGCCAATTTTACTAACAGTGAGGGAGAGATTCAGCGGGAAGGCTATCTCTTTGCCGTCTTTTTTGCCTTTGATTTCACCAGAGGAGACCAGCCAACCCATGTCCGCAGACAGACCGCCAAATCTCACGTGGTAAGTGAAGTCTTGTTCGCCCTTGTCAAAATCTTTGAAGAAATTGGTGTAGGCATCTTTGATTTCATCGGTGCCAGACCAGACCTCGCCAGGGCCGGTACCAATGATGACCGCTTTCGGGCTGAGGACTTACAATACGCCTTCGAGATCATGGTTGGTCATGGCGTCATCGTGCTGCTTGAGCAGAGCGCGAATTTTTTCCAAATCGGGATTGGCGGATTTCGGCTCTTCAGTTGCAATTTCAGCCGCCTTGGCGGTCGCAGAAAAGGAGGCGACTGCACCGAGTGCGGTGAGCCCTGTGATGATGGAGTTGCGGCGATTCATACGAGGGTTGTTGGTTACGACGTCAGCTTGTGAAGATTTGGATTGAGGCTGTTATGATTGGATTAAATAGGGAAAAGTGGGGGCATCTGTCGAGGCTGAATTTGATCCGGTAAACTTGAAGCGGGACGCCTCAGCGACCATTTAGATTCACCTTCCGGCTCAGCGCAGACCGACTGGCGAATTCAGAATTTCCCGCATGACAAAGGCGCGGCGGAGCTCGGCCGGACTGCGAAGACGGGCACGGATGCTAAGGGTTGCCGAAGCAGACTCGTTAGTAATAACAACCGCAGAACTTCGCGCTTGGGTGGCGGCTGCGCCTCCGGTGGTCGTAGCTTTGGTTTCGCGAATGTGGCGCAGACGCTCGGCGAGATCGTGTTGATGTTTGAGAGCTCTCGCAGTCTCGATTGCAGTCTCTTCGTCGTAACCACTCTCCCGTAAGGGAGGTGGTATGATTTGTCGATTTAAAGGCGGTGGAACGCTTGGTGCGACGGGACTTGAGTATTCTTCATCCGGGGCGAAGACCTCACCGGGATCATACTCCTCTTCTTCACGTTCACGTTTTTCTTTGTTTTTCGACTCAAAGACACTTTTCAGCATCGATCCGATGCCAAGCAGAACGAGGATAACAATTTGGAAGTTTTCGTAAATCCAATCCATGAGCATGGTTCGGTTAAATTAAGCGCCTTCTTGTTTGGAAATGTTCGTCCGCATTTGAGTGTCTGCTTTCACGTTTTCCATCTTGTAGTAATCCATCACACCAAGTTGGCCTTTACGAAAGGCATCCGCGAGAGCGAGTGGGACTTGCGCTTCTGCTTCGACGACTTTTGCCTTCATTTCTGCGATGCGGGCGACCATTTCTTGTTCGAGCGCGACAGCGGCTGCACGGCGGATTTCAGCTTCGGCTTGAGCCATATTTTTATTCGCCTCAGCTTGGGCTACCTGAAGTTGCGCACCGACGTTTTCACCCACATCGACGTCCGCGATATCAATGGAGAGGATTTCGAAGGCAGTACCGACATCCAAGCCGCGGTGGAGAACTACCTTGGAGATCGAATCTGGCGACTCGAGGACTGATTTGTAACTCTCCGCAGAGCCGATGGTGGTGACGATACCTTCGCCAACTCGGGCGATGATGGTTTCTTCCTTCGCGCCGCCGACGAAGCGGTCGAGATTTGTCCGCACGGTGACTCGGGCGCGGACTTTCACTTGGATGCCGTCTTTAGCGACACCGTCGATGGTGAGGCGTCCAGATGCGGGATTCGGGCAATCGATCACTTTCGGATCAACGGAGGTTCTTACCGCTTCGTTGACACTTTTACCAGATCCCTTGGTCGCGAGATCGATCGCACAGGTCCGGTTCCAATCCAGCGCGATTCCTGCTTTGTGTGCGGCGATGAGGGCTTGGATAGATGGGATAACATTTCCACCTGCTAGAAAGTGAGCTTCGATGTCATTGATCGGAATGTCGATCCCGGCTTTCTTCGCCGTGATTCGAGCATCGACCACCATGCCAAAGGGCACTTGGCGAAGACGCATCGCAATCAACTCAGTGAATCCCACATAAGCGCCCGCCAACCAAGCGCGGAGCCAGACGTTGAAGAACGAGAGGATGATTCCAAAAAGCAAAAGCCCAAGGATGACAATGACGATGAGGATGATGGTGGAGATATCAGGCATAGTGGTATTTAGTTAGAGGTTGTTTGAGTCACAATGAGACGGAAATTATCGGCAGCGACGATTTGGAGATTGGAACCTGCAGCCGCTTGGCCGGATTGGCAAAAAGCTTCATAACGCTGGCCATCGACGATGATGTAGCCGCTGGGAGAAAGCATGGTGAGGGCTTGGGCGGAT
>JANPAU010000047.1:0-3469 GCA_031430055.1 Akkermansiaceae bacterium
GCGCTGACCGTTTCAAAACTCGCGACCGAGAAAGACCTTGAGGACATGATCACGGCGCGGCCGGAGATGATTTCCTCGGGCTGGATGCTGATTGGCCGGCAGGTGAGGACGAGCTTCGGAGGGATCATCGACTTGTAGGTGATCGCGCCGGAATAAGGGTGGATACGCATCGCGTAAAATTGTGGTTGCTTGAAAACCACACTGGGGTAGCGTGGTTCGAACCCAACCACACGATATGATGAAATTTGGAGACTATGCCAAGGACCGCCGGATCGCGGTGGGCCAGACCTTGCGGAGTTTTTGCCGCGACGCGGCCATTGATCCGAGCAACTGGAGTAAGATCGAACGAGGAGTGCTTCCGCCGCCGGATGATGGGGAATTCCTGAGCCGGATTGCAGGCGTTCTTACGTTAAGCGCGGACCAGCGGGCGGAGTTCGCGGACCTGGCCGCAATCGCCCGTGGTCAAATCCCGGCGGATTTGAAGGACGAGGAGTTGCTTAGCAAGATGCCGGCGTTTTTCCGCGCCATTCGAGGGCAGGAGTACACGCCGGAGGATTTTGAAAAGCTCCTGAGCGGCGTGAAGAAATTGAATCAACCTTGAACGAAGCCCTCCCCGATGACGAACGCCGAAGTTTGGAAGAAAGTCGAAGACCTGAGAGCCAAGCATGAGATCTTGATGGCGGACAAAATCCCGCTCGATCTGATTTCATTTGTGGAACTGGAACTCCGCATGGACTTGATTCCCTACGATCTGCTGAAAGCGGACTTTGGAGCAGATGCGGCGATCCTCGCTGACTTTTCCGGCCTCTACATCGATGGCGAGATTTTTGACCGGATCGACCTCGTCCGGGGTGCCCAGTTGAACCGGCTTGGGTTCTCCATCGCGCATGAGCTCGGACACCTGTTCCTCCATCGCGAGCTGTTTGAGGCCGCAGCCATCACCACAAATGAGCACTTTCTCGACTGGTTGAACGAGCACAACGGTCGGAAATACGACTTCGAGAGGGAAGCCAATGAGTTTGCCGGTCGTCTGCTCGTCCCGGTGGAGCTCCTGCGTGAGTGTTTCGAAAAAATGCTTCCCGCGATGGATTCCCAGTATGGCAGGCACGTATGGGTTTCCAATGCCGAGATTCGGAGCAAGACGGCGGAGCTGATCGCTCCTCGTTTCGGAGTCCATCCAATCGCAATCGAGACACGGTTTGATCGCGAAGGAATTTGGCCGTCGCCGTTTTAAGGGCATCAAATTAGTCTCTTGCTTTATTTGCCTAGTGGTGTTCGGGGCAGTTTCGGATAGAACTCTGCCATGCCCATCCAACACGCCATCTGGAAATTCGGAGCCACGCCCGAAGCCTGACCGTTTCAAAACTCGCGACTGAGAAAGATCTTGAGGACATCACGGCGCGGCCGGAGATGATTTCCTCGGGCTGGATGCTGATTGGCCGGCAGGTGAGGGCTTACGATCAAACGAATTTTTGAGATATATAAGCGAAGAAGCGCTGGTAAACCGACTCCGCCTTGACCGGAGGCGCCGCATAACGGGCGAGCCAAACCAACGAGACTGTGCGCTGCCCGAGAACCGCGAGAACCAGCATCAGAAAACAGGTAAGGCGTGGCCTGGAGAGCCTCAAATGTGGCTTGAAGAGTTTGCGAAGAGTCTCCGTGGTCGGTTCGGTGACTTGGAGATTGGTTTTTTGTCTACAACCAAGGATCTCCCCCCCAAGTGCCATTTGTTAAAGCATCTTAAATTTTGTCGTGCAGTGTGTCTCGGACACAAAACCTGAATTCAATTACGGCTGGCTCTTGACCCGATAGAAATACATGGAAGTAGTTGATATAAGTGGATCGGTAAGGATCGCGGAAGTGCTCGCACCCGTGGCGGGATAATTGATGGGGAGCAGATTGCCATCGAGCCAAGGCGACCACGTGATGAGGTCTGGTGATGTTTCCACTTGATAGATTGAGCCTGGATTTGAGTTCCACGTTAAAGAAATTGTCCCTGAGTTTTTGACGACTGAAAACGCAGTGATTGCGAGAGGTATCGGTGCAGCCGTCACATCGATCCTGACATGATCAAAATAGAAGCGTGTGATATCACCGCTTGCATTTGAAATCGAAAGCTTAATACCGATAGGTCCGGTTTGAGCACCTTTACCAAACATGACTGAAAGTTCAGAAAATTCAGCTCCACCCGTGCCGCTTTGAGTGCTGTGGGCAACTTCCACGCCATTTTCCAATAGTCCCAGCCTGCACGTCACACCCACAGCTCCACGCACGGCGGCTTTGAGAAGAAATTGACTGCTTGCGGGGTAGCTGGAAAAATTCCCGAGAGATGCGCCACTGTAGGTAAGTGAGGCGCTACCAAGATCCTGAGATTCAATGTAGGCGGTATTCACTCCGTTCGGGACGTTTCGAACCTCAGCCGAGGTGATCACTCCGATCGGGTCTTCCGACTCCACATTCATCCAGCGCACACCTGTCCATGAAGGTGGATCAACGGTGGTGACATCTTCATCGGGACTGCTTGGATTCTCAAATGAATGATTCTCAATCACGATACGCGTGGTATCCAAAGTCACGTTGTCAAATAGACCTTGTCTAACAAATTCATCATTGTTCGTGAAGGAAAGACGCACTCCGATGGCCCCTGTTTGCCCCGCCGATGTGAAGACTCCACCGATGCTCTCAAATTTTAAGTTACCCGCCCGTGTGAATGTGGCAACGGGAACACCGGATTCTAATAATTCAAGTGTGAAATTTGTCCCTGGATCGGCAGAGACGGCGGCGATGAAATTGAAACGAGTGCCCGCCGCAAAGTCCGAAAAATTTCCAAGGGAAGCCCCACTGTAAGTGAGCGATCCGGTGCCACCTGGGCGGGCACTGATGTAGGCGGCATTCAGGCCATGAGTCGCAAGTGGTGGCTCGGTGAGTCTGGAGACGCCGATTACATCAGACGACGCAAGGGTTGCCGTCCATGAAGGCGGAGCCACGGATGTAGAGCCGCTTGGTATATCGGAAGGGTTTTCAAATGAACCATTTGCAATCAAGATAGGTTCGGCTTTTGCTAAGATGACGAGTGAGAAAGTAATGACCAACCACTTGCGGGTTAGTCCTCCAGACGGCATTTTTTTATTGAGATATGACATAATTGGATGGGAGTTGTATGGAATGAAAGTTGTGGGCAAATTTCATGTAAAATTGGAAAATTCGGTAGCAGTAAATTTAGACGAGAAAACGGTCATGCATTTCGTGGGTCGTGAGTTTCTGAAAAATAGGTATTTTTAATACCTATTAATGACAAGAGAAAACCTGGATTCGATCCAAAAAACCAAAATGGGATGATCTCCCGCCACGTCGGGAGTCTGTTTGCTTGATCTCACCGCTTGTTGATTACCCGGTGTTATGCGTTCCGAGCACGCATCATTCGCGGGGCAACCCACCGGCGAGGAGGCGTCTCAAATCTTCGGGATTC
>JANPAU010000048.1:0-3272 GCA_031430055.1 Akkermansiaceae bacterium
CCCCGAAATCGAAGCCATTCTAGCCGGCATCGAAGCGAAGGGGCAATCCCTCGCCGTGCTTGGCCACACTCCACACGAAGGATGCGCGGGCAAGATCCTCGGCCTCATCGCCATCGCCGACACCTTGCGCCCGGAGGTGACGGAAGCACTCCGCCTCATCCACGCTGCCGGGATCGAAAAAGTCATCATGCTCAGTGGTGATAACCAACGCACCGCCTCCGCCATCGCCAAGCAAGCGGGCATCGACGAAGCCATCGGCGACCTCATGCCGGAGCAAAAGGTCGAGCACGTTAGAAAACTCGTTAGCCAATACACCCACGTCGGCATGATCGGCGACGGGGTGAACGACGCGCCCGCGCTTGCGGTGGCCAACGTCGGCTTCGCCATGGGAGCCATCGGCAGCGACACCGCCATCGAGACAGCGGACATCGCGCTGATGCAGGACGACCTGACCAAAGTCGCGGAAACCATTATCCTCGGTCGCCGCACTCTGCGTATCATCCGTTTCAACGTCACCTTCGCCCTCGCGATCAAAGCCATTTTCCTCATCCTCGCCTTCCTTGGCATCGCCGGACTCTGGCTCGCCATCCTCGCCGATACCGGCGCGACGCTCTTGGTGATCATGAACTCGTTGCGCCTTCTTGTGGCGCAGGGCGGAGATCGTAAACAGTTTAGTTGTTCGGGCCGAAATCTTGATGGCGGAGATCCCGTAGCCGGTTATTCAAACATTATTTGAGTAATTCAACCCTGACTTATCAGATATTCACACAGAGTCCAATGCGCCTGCTTCTTATCGAAGACAACATCCCGTTGCTTACCGCGTTTGGGCAGTATCTGCGTGAGAGCGGTTATCTAGTGGACACCGCGACCACCGGTGACGAGGGACTGTGGGCGGCGGAAGGTGGCGGTCATGACTTGGTTTTACTCGACCTGATGCTTCCCAAGATGGACGGCATGGAGATTCTCCGGCGGCTTCGGGCGCGCGAAAATCCTGTGCACATCATCGTGATCAGCGCGCGAGATGGACTGGAGGACCGATTGGCAGCGCTTGATGCAGGTGCCGACGATTATCTGGTGAAACCGTTCCCACTATCTGAAGCGGTCGCGCGGGTCCGTGCCTTGCTGAGACGGAGCTACGCTAAAAAAGGTCCAAAGATGACCGTCGGGGATCTGGATCTGGAGCCGATGCAGCGCACCGTGTGTCGCGGTGGCTGTCCCATCCATCTCACCGCTCTGGAGTATCGACTGCTAGAATACCTTTTCTACCGCTTGGGAGAGGTGGTGACCCGGACGGACATTTGGGAAAAAGTCTTCGAGGACGGGAGCGGCGGCAGCAGCAATGCGGTGGACGTTTACATCGGCTACTTGCGCAAGAAGCTGAATACTGGAAACCTTCCCAACCTCATCCACACCCGCCGGGGACACGGCTACGTGCTGGGAGAAAAATCATGAACGCTCCATCCATCCGAAGAACCTTACTCCTGGCCTGTGGTGTAAGCACCGCCGCGTTGCTCTGTGTGCTATCCGCAGGAGTCTATTTGCTTGTCCGTCAAAGCCTGCATCGTGAACTGGACGAGTCTGTCAGGCAGACCGCTGCGTTGTTGGCCAACCAAGTGGAGTTTGAGGATTACGCCATCAGCTTCGAGTGGAAGGAGGGCGTCGGCACGAACCGCTCGCTGGTCGAGAACGGCCTGTTTCAATTTTGGGAGGAAAATACTCACGTCACGACCCGTTCTGCCGCTTTGCAGTCCAATGATCTTCCAAAATTTTCCGGGATCAGCGGTGAACCGCTTTTTCGCAGTTTCACGCTGCCGGATGGCCGCATGGGCCGTGCCATCGGCCTGAGGATTCATCCCTTCGTCCTGCCCGATGAAATTGAAACGATGAAAGCGTTGGGAAACGTGGTGGATCCGAAAACTATGCCCTTCACCTTGGTTGTCGCCCGGGATGCGGAACCGATCTATCACACGCTGGACCGTCTCCGTTGGGTTCTCAGCGGCGGTGCGCTGCTGACGCTGGGGCTCGGGTTTCTCATCATTCAGCGCATCGTCAATGTCTCATTGCGGCCCATCGACGAGCTTGCCGCGCAAATGAAGGATCGAACTGAACATCAGCTGGATTCCGCGCTCATCGTACCGGGGAAAATGCCAGTCGAGCTGACAGGGCTGGCGCACAGTTTTGACTCGCTGCTTACTCGCGTCGCGGCCATCCGTCAGCGCGAGCGTGACTTCATCCGCCATGCCGCGCACGAGCTTCGCACTCCCATCGCCGGTCTCAGGGCGACGACGGAACTGGCGCTTTCCCAATCACGCACGAACGAGGAATACCGCGACCACCTAAATGCCTGCCAGAGCACTGTCACGGAAATGGGAGAGCTGGTCAAACGCCTGTCTGCTCTCGCGCGCATCGGCCAATCCGGTGAGGTGGGGACGCTTGAGACTTTCGATCTCGCAGACCAGTTGTCCCGCTGCGTGGAAAGCTTCCGTGGGCTTTTCGAAGAACGCGGCTTGGCTCTTTCTGTCAGTTCATCGGCAGAGAAAATCCTCGTTCTCGGTGATCCTGCCCTTTCCCGGATCATTTTTAACAACTTGATCGACAACGCGCTTTCCTACACCCCGGCAGGAGGGGCGGTCCGCGTAGAATTCGGAGAAACTGCTGCTCATGTGGAGCTTCGCATTTCGAACCCCACGGAAAAGCCACCGGAGAATCCCAGTCAGTGGTTCGAGCCGCTGTTCCGTAGCGATCCGTCCCGCCATGACTCGGGGGCGCACCTCGGTATCGGTCTGACCCTGAGTCTGGAGGCTGCCAACGCGATGGGCTGGAGCCTCGTCGCACAGGTGACGGATGAGCGGCGGGTCGAGTTGGTGCTGCGTGTGCCGAAAATTTCCGGCTGATCAAAAATCCGTCTTTTCACCATTCTCTCATAATCTGTCTAGTAGAACATCTCCGCCTTGCGGGTCTGGATACTGCCAAGCGACAAGCTCTTCTCACAGGAATAACAGACTGCTAGAACAGCAATTAAGGAAGTGACCAGAATCAGCGAGCCTTTCGCGTAGCCGAGGCCCAGACTGCGATCCATAAAGTCGGACATCGTGGTGCCGGCTGTGCTGGTGGTTAGGATCACCGTCCAAAAAAGCGCGGGGTGGAATTTCGAGGCTCCCAGCTGCGCGACCAGAGACGCAACGAACAAAGCGATGAGAATCAACGAGCTGACGGCATAACCAATGTTCATGGTCATCGATAGAAGATCACCTGCTGTCTCGCCGAGGGTG
>JANPAU010000049.1:0-17124 GCA_031430055.1 Akkermansiaceae bacterium
CAAATTAACATTGCGGGCCAATCGTTTCTTTCGTGGTATTTCCGCGTTTGACCCGAAATGCGCTCATCATCGCTTGTTGGATCGCCGTGATCGCCACCGGAGCATTTCTCCGCTTCGATCAACTTTCCAAACGCCCATTCCACGCCGATGAAGCCACCGGCGCACGCATCACGTCCGCCCGCATGGAGTCCGGCAACTATCGCTTCGACCCGCTCCACTACCATGGTCCCACGCTTAGCAGTTTCGCGATCCCGCTTTGCAAACTGCATGGAGAAAGCCGTTGGCAGGAAATGACCAAGACGCTGCCACGTATTCTAACTGCCGTGGCTGGCACTTTGCTCATCTTCGTCCCACTGCTTTGGCGCAGGCGCTTTGGCGATGGGCCGATGCTGCTCTCCGCCGCGCTGTTGGCGACCTCGCCGCTGCTTGTTTACTACAGCCGGATGTTTATCCACGAGTCGCTGCTCGTGTTGTTTGGGATGTTAGCCCTAGTCGCGATCACTCGTGCGCCGCGTTTTGGGATTGTCGGGCTGCTCATCGGCTTCATGTTCGCCACCAAGGAAACCTTCGCCATCAGCATCATCGCGTGGTCTGGGGCTGCGCTCTTGATCGCCTTGGAAAATCGCAAACAACTGGATCGGGCGTGGTTTATTTCGAATTGGCAGTTATACCGCCTGCCACTGGCGGTATCGCTGTTTGCGGCGGCCTTGGTCTCGGGATATTTCTATACCAACGGCTTTCGCCAACCTCACGGCGCGATCGATGCCGTGCGCACTTTTTTCGTTTATGAGACGGTGGCAGGTCATCACAAACCCTTCGGCTACTATTTCCAATTGCTCGTCCTTCCATTCAAATCCGGTAACGTCTGGTGGTTCGGCACTCCGGTGGTGATTCTCGCGCTGCTAGGATATGCCTCCAGCTTTCGCACTCATTCGCAGGGACGCTTGACCATCCGCTTCCTTGCCTACGCTGCGGTCGGACATTTCGTCATCTACAGCCTCATCGCTTACAAGACTCCGTGGCTTGCCTGCTTGCCGTGGGCTCATGTCTGCCTGCTCGCCGGGTTCGGCATCGCCGGATTTTCTGCGCAGCGACCGTGGTTAAAAATCATGCTGTGCCTGCTCGTCGGCGCATCTATTTTCACCCAAGTCCAGCAAGCCCGGCTCGCGAACGGACGCTTCGCTTCCGATGTGCGCAATCCTTTCGCCTATGTCCCGACTCGCAACGACATCGAGACCCTCGTGCCATGGCTTAAGCAGGTCGAAGCCATCGCTCCCGGCGGCACCCTCGAACCCATCGGCGTCGTCGGGGCCGACTACTGGCCACTGCCGTGGTATCTCCGGAGTTATGAAAAAATCGGCTACTGGCCCGCACCCGTCGCAAAACTAACACTCCTTCCACTCGTGTTCGCCATGCCGGAGATGGAGGACCGCGTCGCCAGCCAACTTGAGAAAACCCACACCGCTCTGCCCCGCAGCTTGCGCGCCGGAGCGCCCCTAACGCTCTTTATGAGAAACGACATTTGGAACTCATGGATGAAGCCCCGCAAATAACTCCGCTCCCGCAGGCCCATCTGTTCTCGCACGAGGCGATGCGCACCACTTTTCACCTGCGGATTTGCGAACCCGACAAGGCCATCGCCGCCGGCATGGCCAAGGAGTGCTTCGATCATCTCGATTTCCTTGAAACCCGTCTCAGCCGCTTCATCGAAGACAGCGACGTCTCGCGCATCAACCACCTTCAAGCCGGGGAAACGCTTTATATTAGCGAAACCACTCACCAATGCCTGCTCATCGGACTTGACGCCCTCGCTCGCACCGGCGGCTTGTTCGACATCACGCTCGGCCGCTGCATCGAGCACCGGAAATCCGGCGAGACGGGCGACCTTCCACCGTTGCTCGGTCAGCTCACCATTCATCCAGATCTCCCCGCCGTCACCTGTGAGACGCCCGGCCGCGAGATCGACCTCGGCGGCATCGGCAAGGGCTTCGCGCTCGAACAGGTAAAACAAATCCTCAGCGACTGGGGTGCGGAAGGCGGATTGCTAACTGCCGGGGCCAGCTCCTTGCTCGCCTTCGGTCCCGAGGCATGGCCAGTCGATCTAGCAGGAGAAAAACAATCCCTCCGCATTCTCCTTGCCGATGCATCACTCAGCGCATCCGGCACCCACATCCAAGGCAGTCACATCATCCATCCCGGTGGCGAACAAGCCATGCCCGCAAGTCCCATTGAACGGATCTGGGTCACCGCCACCACCGCCGCGCTGGCGGAAATTTGGTCCACGGCCCTGATGCTGCTCGAGCCGGAGATGATCGCGGATTTCATCACCGGAGATGAAAGCATCCGTGGAGTGTATTGGGATCAGGATGACGAGGTGGTAAGCCTCTGCGATCCCAAATAGGATCCTATGCGATAAGTTGGCCAATTTTTTCGCGCTTCTTTACAACTGAAGCGGTCCGTGTAGCTTGCGTCTGCTGCTCACCACCCCCATTTCCATGTTTCGTCAGCCCCGTCCCCCTGACCCTGACCAGGACCTTGTTACGCGTGCCCAACAGGGTGATACGCGCGCTTTTGACGCCCTGATTCTAAAGTATGGAGACAAGCTCTTCGGTCTCGTTTACAACATGACTTCTCACAAGGAAGACACCCATGACTTGTTACAGGAGATCTTCGCCCGTGCCTATCAGTCGTTGGGTAAATTCAAGGGAAATTCCGCGTTTTACACTTGGATCTATCAGATAGCGGTGAATCTGACTCTTAACTTTCTGAAGAAAAGAAAACGCCGGATTAGCTTGAGCCTGAATGACATGGATTCCTCGGTGCAGCAAGATCCGGCCTTGATTGACACGGCTCATGAGGCCAATCCTGAGAAACAGACCAATCTCAACGAATTGCAGCAAAAATTGAACGAAGCGCTTAAGAAGTTGTCTGACGCCCACAGAATGGTGGTGACGATGTTTGACATCCAAGGCATGTCCCACGCGGACATTGCCAAGGTGCTCAACACCTCTGAAGGCACCATTCGATCACGGCTCCACTATGCGCATCTTCAACTTCAATCAGCCCTTCAAGACAGCTGGGAAGAAAGATTTTAAAATTATCCTTGCGCAACGGGAGATTATTTTATAATTCTTAATTATCAACCGCAGTGAAACCAACGATTGAACAAATTGGCGATCTTTTAGCCCTCAAGCGCAATGAGCGTCCTGAGGAAGGCTACTGGCAGGATTTCCTCTGTGAATTTCACCACAACCAGCGGCAGCAGGCTGTCAACAAGTTTGGCGTAACAAACATGATGGCTCGCCTCTCTGAATGGTTTTCCGAGATGGGGCCCTCGAAGTGGGCGTATGGTGCAGGACTGGCCTACGCTGCGGTCACCGTGGGATTTTTCTTGATGCCGCGTGAAGCGATCCGGGAAAATACACCGGTCTCGCCGGTGAATTACCAAGTGGTTCCCGCGCCCACCCCACCGGCTGTTGAGCAACTCAACCAGCTGGACCTGAGTCCTTCGACTCAAGGGAACGTCGGCGAGCAAGTATTTTAATTCCAGCAAGCCCGAGATGGTGGAACTGGAAAGTCCGAGCCGGCGGTGGTCGGTGAGAGCATTATTTTTTGCAATTGCCTTTGCGCCTATGAGCCACGCCCAGCCAAAGGCAGATTCACCCGACTGGAAGGTGATTTTCCAAGGCGCGTCCAGCGAATCCGTGGCAGTTTCAGTGGGTGGTGATTCCACGATGGTGATAATCATGGCCGTGGGGACAGACGCTTCCACGGGCAAGGTTCTCCTCGGCAGTCGTTCGGTCTCCCACAAAGTAATCGGACAAGATCCCGTCTCACGACTGGGATTTGTGCAAGCTGACGGAAGTGTCCCACCGAAAACGATGGAATGGGTCGAGGACTCAAGAAATTATGCGAACGCTACTTTGCAAGTCTCTGGCACGGATGGAATTGCAAAGGCCCGAAGCACGGGCTGGATCAAACAAGTCGGGGGGAAAATCCTGCCATTTTCCCTGCTACAGGTAAAATTCAATCAGTCGGTTCCTCCGCCTGGAACGCCCTTGTTGGATGACGCGGGCCGCGTGGTGGCGATTGTTTTTCAAAGCTCCGGTTCTGGAAACACAGGCTACGCCATTCCGGCGGAGGCGGTGCACCGGGTGAAACATGATGTCGCCAATGGCGGGTCCTTGGTGCGGGGCTGGCTGGGGCTGGCCTTGCGGGCGGAATCAAAAATCCCGCAAATCAGTAGAGTCCTGCCAGACTCACCAGCCGCAGCGGCTGGAATCAAGCCGAACGACGTCCTTCTCAGCATCGGCAACCGACAAATCACGGAATACGCAGATGCCGCCAATGCCTTCTTCTATCTGATTCCTGGCGAAGCGGTGCGGGTGAAACTGCTTCGCGGCGTCGAGCCACTCGAGTTTACTCTCACGCCGAGCAAGCCGAAAGGATGAGAGCGGCGTTTATCCCGCGGGAGGAAATCTCGAAGAAGCACGCCGCAGGCGGTCCATGATCGCTACACCCAGTCCGGTTTCGCTCACGGGTTCGGCAATGATCGCATCAAGCCCAGCTTCGTCGAGCAGGCGCATGACGAAAAATAAACGGATCGCAGCTTCCGCGAGCTTGCCGCTGCCGGGGCTCAGGGACTCGATGACTTCCCAGTCATGAAGCGTCACATAGGGGCTGTCGTCCTCACCCGTGTAGCTGAGAAGACCATATTTTTTACCTTCTTCCGGCACGAAGTCTTCGGGCTTTTCCAGCAAAATGAGCGGTGTGAGCGGGGCATAGTGACTCGCAAGTTGGCCCGGGGCCATTGGCGCGTCGGGCTGATTTTCTCGCACCCTTTCCACTCGACCGAACTCTTGGAGCTGCTCTTTGGTGATCGGGCCGGCTCGGTGGAGGCGGAAAATCGGCTTTTTGCCGTCGCGCGGCTCGATGGAAATAATCGTGCTCTCCACGCCCTCAGCGCAGGCTCCGGCATCGACGACGAGTGGGATGCGGCCCCCGAGTTCCTTCATCACCGCCGATGCGGAGGTCGGAGAAATCCGCCCAAAACGATTCGCGCTCGGAGCCGCGACCGGGCGACCCAGCTCCTTGCATACCGCCCGAAAAACCGGGTGCGCACTTTGGCGGACTGCGACCGTTGGCAGCCCACTGGTCACTAAATCCGGCACATCCGGGTGCTTTGGTAAAATTAAAGTCAGCGGCCCGGGCCAGAATGCTGCGGTCAGCTTGTTGACGATTTCCGCGATATCGTCCGGCACGATTGCCACATTTTTCAAATCCCCGCGCGAGGCGATGTGGACGATTAGCGGATCGAACGAAGGCCGCTCCTTTGCTGCAAACACCTTGGCGACAGCCTCGGGATTAAACGCATCTGCGGCCAGGCCGTAAACGGTCTCAGTGGGCAGGGCGACGATTTCACCGGCCCGTAGCAAGGCGCTGGCCTCGGTGACGGCTTCTTTCATCTCATCGTCGGCAACTTGAATTATTCGGGTCTCGGTCACGGAGACCTTGTGCCAGACTGGAAATCAATTGGCCACCCAGATTTATGGCTGATGCTGCGAGGCTGCGAGGCCGCGACCTCACGGTGTGGGTTCTGTCTCTGTGACAGGTGCTTGCGGGGGCGCAGGAGCGAGCAGTTTTCTGAACTCTTGTCCCCACTCGCGGATCGACGGGTGCGTGACGTATTTTTCCATGTGCGCAAGCATCCGGACGGCGGCACCTTTCTGGTCACCTTGGGTGAAGAGGTCGACTTCCATTTGCCACTGGAGTTTCGGCACCGTTTCTTCGATAAATTTTTCGTATTCCGGCGGCCGCATGGCGGAGGCCATTCCGATTCGTTTATCCTCTTTTCTGTCGCCTCTGCCGGCATCACTCCAGAATTCAGCTTTGGCACCTTCCTGTTGGATGCGTTTCATCCAGACCGCCCGCAAGCCACCCAGTCGATCAGGTTGGCGGAAGGGCGGGAGGAGTATTTCGGTGTAAATTTGCTCGAGCTGAACAGGGGACAAGGCCCACTTTTCCACCTTCACCGAGTTAATGTCATAAGCCCGTGCGAATACCGACGAGGTCACTGACTGACTGAGAATTTGCTGTTGATTTTGGAGCTTTTCGGGATCGCGGAAAATGGAATCGACGAGGCCTTGGGCGTCGGCGGCAAGCTTGGTCCGATCGGGCTTTTCCGAAGCAGCTTGAAGGGTGAGGACGAGCCAACTGAGCTGATATCGGAGGGCGAGTTTAAGCCCGGGATCTGACATTTTTTCGCTCTCATTGCGCTTCCACTCGCGGAAATCTCCTGCCGATTTCTGCTGATCACTAAAATTTACTTTCTCGATGCAATTGAGGTAAAGCTCCTTGGCGGCTTCGTCGTTGCTCAGGGCATTGCGGAATGCAGCTAGGGCAACCCGAAATCTTGCATCGATTCGAGAGTCAGCATCCTCCTTGAGCTTGTCGAGATTGTCGATCAAGGCCTCGCGATCCGAATCAGACAGAATTTCCGCCTGCGTATTCGAGAGGGCAAACGCGGAGCATAGCAAAAGAATGGAAACTTTCATCTGTGATGAGATTTGCAGAAATTTGCCAAGCGGCCAAGCCGGAAGAATCGTTATCTTTAAGAGTGCCGTTATTGCGGGCGAATCGTTTCCGCGCTTGGATGTTCCTGATTCTAGGGCATATTCTGCGGCGTCACCCACCTCACTCATGAATCCGTCGCTTCGTCGCCTGTTGGCGCTTGTTGTAGTTTTTTTCACTGCTTTTGTTGCCGTCTCGATGCTCCGAACTTGGCGGGCCGGCGGAGATTTGTGGAGCCTTGTCCCCGGTTATTCCAAAAAGCCCGGACCCTCTCGCCCAGAAAAAGGCACTTTTCCTGAGAAAGCTCCGCTGGATTTGAGCGATGTCGAGCTGCTTTCCCGGATCAACCACGAATACGCTCGGCTGACGGAAGCGGTGGTGCCCTCGGTGATTAGCATCGATACGGCGGGCGTCCGCAGTGAACTCCTCAACGGCTGGGGCGGGACTCGCGTGCGCAACTACCCGACGCAAGGCCAAGGTTCCGGAGTCATCGTCACCCAAGAGGGCCATGTCATCACCAATCACCACGTAATCGCTGGCCAGCAAACCATCCGAGTCACCCTTCACAACGGAAAAACCTACCCGGCCCGCTTGATCGGCGAAGATACGCTGCTGGACATCGCGGTGTTAAAAATCGATGCGGATGAGACATTCGTGCCGCTCAAATTGGGCGACTCCTCGCAGGTCAAGGTCGGCCAGATCGTCATGGCGGTGGGAAATCCTTTCGGCCTTGGAGAAACGGTCACCCAAGGGATTATCTCCGCCAAGGAACGATCGCTCTCGGACAATCAGCGGGATCTTTTTCAAACCGATGCCGCCATCAATCCAGGAAATTCCGGCGGCCCCTTAGTCAATGTGCTCGGTGAAATCATCGGCATCAACGTCGCCATTTTTTCCCCGGACAAGCAGAATCCCGGCTTTCAAGGCGTGGGCTTCTCGATCCCATCGAACGACGTCAAAGACGCTCTCACACAAATCCTCGAGCGCGGTCGCCCGATTCGCGGCTACTTGGGAATCAACCAAGTCCGGGATGTTGACGAAACGGTACGTGCCGTTCTCCAATATCAAGGTCTGGGAGGCTCGGCGGTCCTTGGCGTGCTTCCCGGCTCTCCGGCGGAAGTTGCTGGATTGCAGTATGGGGACATCGTCGAGTCGGTAAACGACGAGAAAATCAAAACCTCAGCCCAGCTCATCGCGCTCGTCCAGCGGGCGAAGGTCGGGGAATCCCTCAGTCTCAATGTCTGGCGCAAGGGCAAGGCCTTGCAATTGAAGGCCGTCATCGCGGAAAGCGGCGCTGCCACGGCATCCTCCAAGATCCCGCCCGCCGCCGCAGGCCAAGGCCGCACGCGTGATCCTGAGCAAATTTTGCAGGCTCTTGGCATCCAAGTCCGCGATCTTTCCGTGCCTGAGCGGATGCGTGGCTTCCGCGGTGTGGCGGTGACGGGAGTGACCGAGCAGGGACTTGCCGCCGCATACGTGAAAGCCGATGATCTCATCGTCGCCGTGAACAACGCGCGGATCGGCGCCGCCAACGAGTTTTTCCTCCATTTGGCAGCATCGGCTGCCGTGCAAATCACTGGCCTCCAATTGATCCGAGAGGGCAAACTCATCCATGTGAACTTGCCGGCACTTCCCCGCGAGGAATGAAGTCAATTGGCTGAAATTTATCCCGCCCACCCCGCGTTCTCACTCCTGGCTGATGCAACGATCCAAGCTTCCTCATTTTTTCCTCGTTCTCGCAACTCTCCTCGGAGCGGCGGCAATCTACATGATCCTCCGGCGGCCTGTTTCTCAACCACGGATTTCCCCTCCCGAGACGGCTGCTCCCACCCCGCCGCCGCAAATCAAGGCCCTCGCCGAGCCTGCGGCGACCGAAGATCCCGCTACGGTCCTCGCGGATCTCGGCATCGGCGTGGCGGCGGCTGATCCGGCAGAGCTTGTCGCCCAGATTGCCACAGCCTTGGAAGCGGGCGACCTCACCAAAGTCGGACGCCTCATCGGGAAAAGTGCCTTCGATCCTGAGACGCTCGCCCGTCTCAAAGCGCTTTCCTCCACCCCGCTCAAGGTCCGCCAGCCCAACGGCATCCGCGAGGTGGGGGAGCTGGAACTCAACGCCCACTCCCGCTGGGCGCTCGAACTGGATGGTCTGGAACCTGGGCGAGACATGATTTTACTCGATCTCCGCAAGAACAACGGCAAGTGGAAGGTCGAAAAAATCACCCTCCCGCCAGCTCCAGGCGAGCCGATTCCCAAAGCGGTCTTCGCCGACTCGCTGGGCGTGGCAGACGCATTTCTGCAAGCCGTTCTCAAGCAGGATTTCGAGTTCGCACGTGCATTTGTCGATCCCGCCACCGTCTCGGATGCCAAGATCGCCGGGCTTTGCATCTTGTTTGAAGAAGGTGAATACCGCCTCCGCAAGAGCAAGCCGCTGCGCTCCATGTTCCAGCGCGGCGACACCGTCGGCTACCTCGCCAACGTGGAAACGATCGCTGGCAAACTCAGCGCCCAGTTCGCCATGACCCTCAGACAACCGCCCGCACCGTCGAACTGGATCGTCGCGGAAATCAACCTCGACCAACTGCTCGCCGACTACGCTCGCCGCGTCGCTGGGGGAGACCTCTACTATTCGCCTCTCGTGAAAAACCCCGGCGGCGGCGATACGCTCGCCCTCTACTTCGACTTCGACGAAGACGCGATGAACCTCCGCACCCGCCGGCAGTTAGAAATTGTCACTCGCATCCTCCGCTCAGACCCCGGCAAGAAGATCACCCTCAGCGGCCATACCGACGCGCTCGGCACCCAAGACTACAACAACAGCCTTTCTTCTCGCCGCGCCAGCGTCGTTCGCGACTACCTCGTCCGGGCGGGCGTGGATGAGGCCCAGATCGTCACCGTCGCAAAAGGGGCCAGCCAACCCCGCCGCCCGAATCTCACCGAAACCGGCGGCGACAACGCAGAAGGCCGCCGCGCGAACCGCCGGACGGAGATTTATCTGGATTTCTAAGAACTGTTAGTGGGTCGCGGGCTCGCTCCAGACGCTGCTGCTGACTGCGGAATGAGCCCAAGTGAGCATTCCCGCGCCATCGACCAGAGCGACGGCGTCGATCTCGTTCCAGCCGGGAATCTTGGCGGTGTCGAGCTCCAGCTTGATGCGGGTGATTTCCACAGGTGGAGAAATCGGGATGACTTGGATGGGGTCTTGAGGGGCCGTCCCCGCCCACAATTCGCGTAGGTTTCCCTCATCTGTGCCGCCGAGGATCCGCACGACTGCGCCGGAATTATAGTTGGTGTGAATGCGGACTTCGCGGGCGAGGACGGGTTTTTCGTAGCGCAGCTCGATCCATTCCATGCCTTCGTCTTCACTCGCCGGGCACCATGCCAGAGCACTATCCGTGTCTGGCCCGGGGGTGTTCGCCGGTCCGGTCGCCTGAAGCGCTTCGTAGGCGTGGGAAGGCGCGCGGTCGGGCTGGTAGCCGCGCATCACTTGCGACAGCGGAGCGAGTGCCTTGGAATCCGCTTCGAGGAGGACGATGCGTTTTTCGAGTTTCCTGATGTGCTCGGTGAAATGCAACCAGACTGCGCCGACGATCTCGGAAACACCGGACCCGGCGGCCCCCAAAGCTCGTCCGCCAGTCTTGAAATCAACATCGTCCCAAGCCAGTTCAACCAATGGCGGCAGGAGTATTTTAACACCCAGCTCGGCGATCTCTCCATCAGCGGCCCCCTCGCCGATCCCGATAAAGACGGCGTGGCAAACCTGCTCGAATACGGCGTCGGCTCCAGTCCGAATGAGTCGGCAGAAGGCCCTGGGCTGGTCGAGTTTATCCAAGTGGACGTCGCCGGAGTGCTCTATCCGGCGGTGCGCTTCAAGCGACTCAATCTCGATTTCGAGCCATCCTTGGAAATCCAGTTGGAAATCGCCACCGACGCGTTCAACTGGAGAATCGACCCTAACGACGTAGCCTTGGTCAGCACCACTCAGTTTGATGAAATTCGGGATACGGTCGTGGTCCGCTCGAAGATCCCTGTCACCGGGGAGGCGCGGCAAATGATGCGCTTGCGTTTCACGCTCGCACCTTGATCGTCCAAGGGAGACGAATACCCGCCGTGACGATCGGCGATTTCATGAATGTTCGCGCAAGGTTGCGGGGCATCTCGCCGTATGCACCCTCGGTTCCGATAGTGGATCACGCCGCTTGCTTTTCGGTTTCGTTATGAATTTATCCAGTTTCTTTTTAATTTTCAGCTCGGCCATGATTGGATTGAGCGGCTGTAGCATGGATTCCGCCACCCAGCGCAGCCAAGTGCCGCTGCCCGCTGATTGGAAAAATGCAGGCCAATTCCCAGTCGCCTCGCCCTCCCGGGATCTTTCTCGCTGGTGGGGTCGCTTCGACGATCCCACGCTCACCCGCATGATCTCCGAGGCTCTCACAAATAGCCCAGATATGGCGGCAGCATCCGCTCGTGTGCGTGAGTCTCAGGCGCGCCGCAATGCCGAGGCAGCGACGAATCTTCCCTTCATCCAAGGCACTGCCTCGGGAACCTCCAACAGCAACTTGAGCGAGTTGTCGGACTCAGACTCGAACTTCGGGGCTGGCATCAATGTCTCATGGGAAGTCGACCTTTTTGGGAAACGTCGCAGCCGCATCGAAGCCGCCACGGCGCAAATCGGTGCCAGCTCGGAAAATTTCAACTCCGTCCAAGCCGCGCTCGCCTCGGAAATCGGCATCACCTACACCCAGCTCCGGGTGGACGAGGCCGCGCTCACAGTCCTCTACCGCACCATCAAGACGCGCGAAGAGACGTCTCAACTCGCCTCATGGCGCACGCAGTCCGGCGAGGCAGATTCACTGGAATCCAGCCAAGCACTTAGCAGCCTTGAGCAAGCACGCGCCGCCGTCCCCGGGCTCCTGCAAGCCATCGAACAGGCGCGCAATCAACTCGCCCTCCTCGCCGGCCAAGCCCCCGGCAGCTTAGATGCCCAACTCGCTGCTGGCAAAAAATCCATCCCCGATCCCGCCCGCAGCCTCGCCGTCGGCATCCCCGCCGACACCATCCGCCAGCGTCCAGACGTCCGCCTCGCCGGATATCAACTCCTCGCCGCCGCCGCAAATGTCCGCGCTGCCGATGCCGAGCGCTACCCCTCGCTCAACCTCACCGGCACCCTCAGCAGCAGCACGATCAGCTCAGGAAATCTTTTCAGCCCGGAAACTGCCGCCACCGGCCTCGTCGCCGGACTGTCCGGCCCCATTTTCGATGCTGGCCGCATCCGCTCGAACATCGAGGCGGAGAACGCCATCGAAGAACAAGCCTTCCAAACCTACCGCACCACTGTGCTCACGGCGCTCTCGGAAGTGGAAAACTCACTCATCGCCTGCCGCCGCACCACCGAGCGCTTAGCCACTTTAGAAAAAGCCACCGCCGCCGCCCGTGAGGCCGCAGATCTCGCCCAGCAGAGTTATCAAGCCGGTGAAACTGACATTCTCACCGTCCTCGACGCTCAACGCTCGCTGCTCGGTCTGGAGAGCAATCTTTTCAGCGCCCGGGCCGACCGGACAAACTCCTACATCCAGCTCTACAAGGCCCTCGGCGGCGGCTGGTCAGCCGCTGCGTAAAATCATTTCCCACCCTCCATCTCACTCCATGACATTGCCCGATTCATCAGAAGATCTTACCACCATCATCGCCAGCGGTGCCTCCCGCCCAGTGAGGAAATGGATTTTGAACTCTCTAGCCGTCGTCCTGATAGGTGGCGGCGCATGGTACTTTTTTGACCGCAACAAAGAGGGCGAGAAAAAGCCGGACTACCAGACGCTGGAGTCCAAGATCGGCCGTATTTCCCTCATCGTCACCGCCGCCGGCAACCTTGCGCCGACGAACCAAATCATCGTCGGCAGCGAACTCTCCGGCACCGCCAAGGAAGTGCTCGTGGATACGAACGACCCCGTGAAAAAGGGCCAGACCCTCGCCAAGCTCGACACCTCCAAGCTCGACCAACAGACCCAGCGCAGCCGCGCCTCCCTGCTTGCTGCGAGGGCCAGAGTCAACCAAGCCGATGCCACCGTCGCGGAAAGTAAAGCCTCGCTCGCCCGTCAGGAGGAACTCCACGAACTCAGCAGTGGGAAAACCCCCTCACGCGCCACCATGGAAACTTCACGCGCCACCCTTGCCCGCGCCCACGCCGATTTGGAAAGCGCCAACGCCGCAGTCACTGGTGCGGAGGCGGACGTCCGCGCCTTCGAAAGCGACCTCGCGAAAACCATCATTCGTTCGCCGGTCGATGGCATCGTCCTCGCGCGCTCCATCGATGTCGGCCAGACTGTCGCCGCCTCATTTACTGCTCCCACACTTTTCACCATTGCCGAGGATTTGAAAAAAATGGAACTGCTCGTGAATGTTTCAGAAGCGGATATCGGTCGCATCGAAGTTGGCCAGACCGCCGATTTCAGCGTCGATGCTTGGCCATCCCGCAAGTATTCCGCCAAGGTCAAAAAAGTGGCCTTCGGCGCGGTCGGCACCGGCAGTCCTGTCAAGGAAGGTGCCCCCGCGTCTAACACCGTCGTTACTTACAGCACCGAACTTGAGGTCACCAACGAAGACCTTTCGCTCCGCCCCGGCATGACTGCCACCGTGGACATCGCCATCGTCGACAAGCGAGACATCCTCGTCGTGCCCAACGCGGCGCTCCGCTTCGACCCCGTGGCCGCAGCCGAAGTTGGCAAGCCAGACGAGACCAAGAAAACTCTCGTCCAGAGCCTTTCCCCCGGTGGCGGCAGGCGCTGGCGAGGCACACCACCGCCCAAGGCAGGCTCCTCCGACGCCACCCCGAGGGTCTGGACTCTCAAAGACGGTGAGCCTTCGCAAATCGAGGTCACCGCCGGAATCACCGACGGGCGTTTCACCGAAATCACCGCCAGCGAACTCGCTGCCGGAACCCCCCTCATCATCAGCGTCACGCCACCGAAGACTGAATGAACCCGGAAAAACTCATCCAGCTCCAAGGCATCACCAAGCGCTACGGCACCGGCGAAGCCGCGTTCCTCGCCCTCTGCGGAGTGGATCTCACAATCCATCGCGGTGAATTCGTCGCCATCATGGGGCCTAGCGGATCGGGGAAATCCACCCTCATGAACCTGCTCGGCTGTCTCGACACCCCCACCGCAGGCTCCTACAAATTCAAAGGTATCGAGGTCGAGCACCTCAACAAAGACCAACGTTCGCTGCTCCGCCGCCACGCGTTAGGCTTTATTTTCCAAGGTTTCAATCTCCTCGCCCGCACCTCCGCGCTCGAAAACGTGGAACTCCCACTACTCTACCGGGGCTACACGAGGAAACAACGCCACGCGATGGCCCGCGAGGCGCTCGCCCAAGTCAGCCTCTCGGACAAAGAGCGCAACACCCCGGCTGAACTCTCCGGCGGACAACAACAGCGCGTCGCCATCGCCCGCGCCATCGTCACCCAACCGGACACCCTTTTCGCCGACGAACCCACCGGCAACCTCGATTCGAAAACCACCGTCGAGATCATGGAACTCCTCCAGAAGCTCAACACGGACCGCGGCATCTCCATCATCATGGTCACCCATGAGGACGAAGTCGCCGCCTGCGCCCGCCGCATCATCAGTGTTCGGGACGGACTCATCTCGTCGGATACGACGAAATGAGAAGTGATTAGGCCAGGACTTCTACCCATAACTTCAACCCGTGATCTTCAACGCCTTACTCATCGCCATCCGGGAAATCCGCCGGAATCTCATGCGCTCGTTCCTCACAGTCATCGGCATCGTCATCGGCGTGGCCGCCGTCGTCACCATGGTCACTCTCGGCCGAGGAGCCACGGAGACCGTAAAATCGCAAATTTCCAAAATGGGCAACAACCTACTCGTCATCCGCCCTGGGCAAGGCTGGCGTGGCGACGGTGCACCGATGTTCAGCTTGGCCGACGTCGAAGCCGTCCGCGACCAAGTACCAGGCATCGCCTCAGTTGCGCCCCTCATCTCCAATAACGCCCAGATGGTCTATCAGGAAGAAAGTCGCACCTATGACATCCAGGGCACCACACCTAACTATTTCAACATCGCAAACTGGACTCTCGCCCGCGGCCGTTTTTTTACCGAACAGGAGCTGGCTGAATCGGCCCCCGTCTGCGTCATTTGGGAAACCATCAGCAAAGAACTTTTCGGCGAGGACGTGGACCCCGTTGGTAGCAAGATCCGGGTGAAAAGCATGACGCTCGAAGTCATCGGCGTGACCGGCGTGAAAGGCCAGGGCGGCTTCGGCGACGACCTGGACGACAACATGATTACTCCCTACACCACCGTCATCCACCGCCTGTCAGGCCGTCAGGGCGGCAAGAACTTCAACCAAGTGATGATCTCCGGCGAACAAGGCTACCCCGGTGCTAATATCGTCGCCGACGTTGCCGCGCTGATGCGGGAGCGCCGTAAGATCACCGCCAACGAGGATGATAACTTCAATATCTTCGATTCCCAACAGCTCGCCGAGGTGATTAGCTCCAGCACCAAGGTGATGACATCCTTGTTAGGCGCCGTGGCCGGCGTCAGCTTGCTCGTCGGCGGCATCGGCATCATGAATATCATGCTCGTCTCCGTCACCGAGCGCACCCGCGAGATCGGCATCCGCCTCGCCATCGGCGCACGGGCGCGCGAGGTACTCCTCCAGTTTCTCATCGAGGCCGTGACCCTCTCCTGCATCGGCGGTGTGGCGGGGATCGCCCTTGCCTATGGCCTGTGCATCGCACTGGCGGAAGTGGTAGGCGCGCCTTTCCTCTTCGACCCCAAGATCAACATGATCGCCTTCATCTTTTCCGCCGCCATCGGGATCCTCTTCGGCTTCATGCCCGCCCGCCGCGCCGCCGGGCTGGATCCCATCGACGCGCTCAGGCACGAGTAACTAAGGCTTGAATCTTCGCACTGGGCGTCTGCAGCACGAGAGATCAAGCAGACTTCTCTACGATTTCGGTCCGTTTTAGATATGGGTTAGGCGTTCTATTCGGGATTTCCTGAGCTTGATCTGCGCGGGCAGAAGTTTTAGAACCGAGCAGGAAAATGACAAACCCCTAAAAAGTATTTCCCCACGCTCGATCCGGCCACCGAAGTGCCGTGACTCACTGCCCATCCACTCTCAACTTCTTCCCCGTGAGCCCACTAACCATTGCCGCCGTTAAAGAACAATCCGGTGAAATCCCCATCGTCGCCGCGATTCATGCCCAACTCCAGTCCCGCAACGCCCGCATTACCAAGGGCGGCAAGCCCTACTTGGAACTCGTTTTCGCCGACTCCACCGGAAATTTTTCCTTAAAAATATGGTCCGACTCCCCGATCTACGGTGCGGCTGAAAAGATGGCAGACAACACCATCGTCCGGCTCGAAGGCGAGTGGACCCAGAACCAATATGGGGTGAATCCGAACCACCTCGCCTGGTTCCAGCTCGACGAGCCATCCATCGCCAACTTCCTCGCCGGTGATCCAGAAATCCGCGAAAAACAAGACCGTGACTTCGCCGAGATCCGTCGGCTTTGCGACTCCATCGAAGACCCTCGGCTGCACGGATTGTGCGCCCATTTCTTGACGAGTCTGGGCGACCGCTTCCGTCGCACCGCCGCCGCGAAGAAGAATCACCACGCCCGCCGCGGCGGCCTCGTCGAGCACGTCTCCCAGATGATGCGCTCCGCCGACGCGCTGTGCCCGGTTTACCCTGAGCTCAACCGTGATCTCATCCTCGCTGGAGTCCTCTTCCACGATTGCGGGAAACTTTGGGAAAACTCCTACCCGGAAGATGGCTTCAGCCAGATCCACAGCATCCACGGCGAAATGTTAGGCCACATCCCGCTCGGTATCGAGCTGGTCAACAAGCTCTGGAACGACCTGCTAGACACCGTGGAGACCGACGAGTGGAAATCCCTCAAACCCTCCACCGAGATGACCCGCCTCCACCTACTCCATCTGATAGGGAGCCATCACGGGCAATACGAATTCGGTTCACCCGTCCTTCCGCGCACACCCGAGGCCTTCGCCCTCCACTACATCGATAACCTCGACGCGAAACTCGAAATGCTCCGCGACGCTTACGCCCAGTCCAACGAAATCGCCCCCGGCATCTACGACCGCGTCTTCCCGCTACCGACGAATCTGGTGAGGCCGCTGGCAAACTTCATCCCACCGCCCGCGCCCAAGGAGGAAATTCTTGAAAAAGAAGAGTCTGAGCAGGACATCGAAGAAGTGTGACGTCTGACTATTCTCCCATGGAAGCTCCACCATCCGCGGGTTTCTCTTTCCGATCCGAGAACTTCTGCACGAAGACGTAACAAACGGGAATCAGAAACAGGCCGATGATCGTCGAAATCGTCATCCCAAAGACCACGCCGGTACCCATGGTGCTGCGGGAGGCAGCGCCGGAACCGGTGGCTAACATCAGCGGCACGCAGCCGAGGATGAAGGCGAAGGAGGTCATCAAAATCGGGCGAAGACGGAGTTTTGCGCCTTCGAGCGCAGCTTGCAGCGTGGGGATGCCTTCGTCGCGTTTCATCTTCGC
>JANPAU010000050.1:0-2974 GCA_031430055.1 Akkermansiaceae bacterium
CGGACAATCGATACGTAGTCCCACATCAGCCGCCGGATTTCATCCCAGTTGTGATAGATGACCACCAGCTCATCCGGCTCCGCAGTGTCACCATGCTCCCACTCGGGAATCGGCGGTGGCTCAGAGACTTGTTTACCCGGCGGATAGAGCCGCATGATTTCATCCAGCGCACGCCGGGCGATCACATTACCCTCTAACAACGAGTTCGATGCAAGCCGGTTGGCTCCATGCAAACCAGTGCAACCGACTTCACCCACGGCATAAAGTCCCCGGATGGTCGTCTTGCCATTCACATCGGTTAGCAGCCCACCGCATTGATAATGCGCAGCGGGCACCACGGGAATCGGCTGCGTTTCGCAGTCCAGACCGAACTTCATGAGCGTCTCGTAAATATGCGGGAAACGCTCTTTCATAAAACCCTTAGGCTTGTGAGTGACATCCAGATAGACGCACGCGGCCCCCGTGCGTTTGATTTCTCGGTCGATCGCCCGCGCAACGATATCCCGCGGTGCCAAGGACCCGCGGGGATCGATTTTCTTGGTGAAATCCTCGCCCTTGCCATTGATCAGAATGCCGCCCTCGCCTCGCACGGCTTCACTAACAAGAAATGAACGTGCTTCAGGTCCTGTCGCCCCCGGATTGTAAAAACACGTCGGATGAAATTGGATGAATTCCATGTTTGCGATGCTCGCCCCCGCCCGCCAGCCGAGCGCCACACCGTCGCCAGTCGCAGAGTCCGGATTGGTCGTGTAGAGGTAGACTTTTCCACAACCACCAGCCGCCAAGATCACCCGGTCCGAGCGGAACACTTTCACTTCACTGGTCTTCGTTTCAAGTACGTAGGCACCGAACACCCTGTCTTGCACCACCGCCCCAAGCTTGGCCGTCGTGATGAGGTCGATGGCGAAATGATCTTCTAGCAGGGTTAAATTCGGCGTCTTCCGGGCGGTCTCAATGAGCGCCCGAGCGACCTCCCGGCCAGTGGTGTCTCGCGCATGTAGAATCCGCCGGTGAGAATGTCCGCCTTCTTTTCCGAGGAGGAAATGCTCGCCGTCCTTGTCGAACGAGACACCATACCCCACCAAATCTTCAATCGTCGCTGCCCCATCGCGGACAATCGTCCGCACTGCCGCCTCCTTACAAAGTCCTGCTCCTGCGTCCAAGGTATCGGCGATGTGACTTTCTTCCGTATCGCCTAGATCCCGCAGTGCTTCCGGGAGGACCGAGGCGATTCCGCCTTGAGCCCAAGCCGTGTTGGACTCGTAGGCCTCACCCTTGGTCAGCACCACCACCGAGCCAAATTTAGCGGCCCTCAGGGCAAAGGATAGTCCGGCGATGCCCGCGCCGATCACCAGGAAATCTGCTGTCATGTGCCGCCAGCATGATCCGGGATTTCCAAGGGAAAAGGGAAATTTATCATTCCCTCGTCTTGACCCGCCCGCCACGGCACGCCACCCCTCGTGCATGAGCTTTTTCATTACAGGAACCGACACTGGCGTCGGCAAAACCTACGTCACTCGCCTGATCCTCGAAACTCTGCGAAATACCGGAAAAGACGCCGTTGGCTACAAACCAGTCGCTTGTGGCGATCGCGAGGATGCCGCGATTCTAGCCGCCGCATCCGGTGGACTTGAGCACGACGAGGTGAATCCCATCTATCTGAACACCCCCGTCGCGCCCTACGTCGCCGGGATGCTGGAAAATCGGACCGTGGACCCGGCCGTCCTCATTGCTGGATACCACCATCTCGCCGCCAAACACGGAATAGTCCTGGTGGAAGGCGCCGGCGGCTGGGAAGTCCCACTGGCAGCAAACTACCGGATCTCTGATCTTGCCGCGGATTTAAAATTGCCCGTCATCCTCGTCGCCGGCAACAAACTCGGTGCCCTCAACCACATCATTCTTACCGTGAATGCCATCCGCACCCGTGGCCTCGTTTGCGCCGGCATCATCCTCAATCAACTTGAGGACGAAATGGACACCGCCATGATTACTAACAAGGGCGTCGTCGAGGATCTCACGGGTGTGCCGCTGCTAGATCACCTCATCCACGGGCAGGATTTTCTCGATGTGGACGCTTATCTGAGCTTGTGACCTTCGTGAAGTTTGAAGAGCGCATGATCCAAGAGCATCGAAATTTACCCTGCTGATCGGCCGCGAATCCATGGGCGGGCTTCCCTGGCTTAAAGGGGAGGCACGGCGAGGAACACGGATTCCGACTTGACCTTCGAGCAACGAATGCGGACATTCTGCCGCTTCTCCAAATGGTATCTTGTCCACAATTTGGTTTCGTCACGCTTCACTGCGGGAATCAAACCAACCCCAAGTAGTCGGAGATCCACGAAATTTCCCCACTTACTCTCTTATTTTCAACACTATCCATGTTCAAAAAGCTTTTTGGAAATCTGTTTTCTAATGACATCGGCATCGACCTAGGCACTGCGAATACACTGATCAACGTCAAGGACCACGGCATCGTTTTACGAGAGCCATCGGTCGTCGCAGTCAGAGCGGGGACCAATGAGGTGCTTGCTGTGGGCGACGATGCCAAACGCATGCTCGGCCGCACGCCGGGCAATATTGTCGCGATCCGCCCGCTCAAGGACGGTGTGATTGCGGATTTTGAGGTCACCGAGGCGATGCTCCGGCACTTCATCCGCAAGGTCAACAAGGGCCGCCGATCCAATCCGCGGGTGCTCATCGCGATCCCTTCCGGCATCACGGAAGTCGAGCGGCGTGCCGTCCGCGAGTCCGCCGAACAAGCCGGTGCTCGTGAGGTTTACTTGATCGAGGAGCCGATGGCAGCGGCAATCGGCGTGGGCCTTCCTGTCCAAGAAGCCGCTGGAAATATGATCGTCGACATCGGCGGCGGAACCACGGAAGTGGCACTCATTTCACTTTCCGGCATCGTTTACGCCCGCAGCGTGCGCACCGCGGGCGATGAACTCGACGAGGCGATCATCTCGTATATGAA
>JANPAU010000051.1:0-18220 GCA_031430055.1 Akkermansiaceae bacterium
GCACCACGCATTTTCCTCGCTCCATTCTTGCGCTTTGACCCGAATCGCTGCCTGGCATTCTCAAACATCTCATTCACAAAACTTCGACTGCCGATCACCGCGCCATCCGTGAAATAGCGAACCCTACAACGCAACATTTTCCCAAGCGCCACATCCCTGTTACGCTCTAACTGGGCGAGTTCCGCACTCGCTACCGCCTTCTTGATTCCTTTGCGCACCACTTTCACTTCATGCTCACCCGCAACGTTCGTCACTTCCGCGAGTTTCTCCTCTCCCGCTTGGAATAAAAGCATCCGATAGTCCTTCGACACCTTTCCCGCCCACAGTCGCGAATCCGCTGCGCAACCCTTGTGCGCCATCAAAGCCCGCACCAATCCCGCCCGCGCTTTCTTACCATTTCCTCTCGATCCTCCGCCCATCGCCTCACCATAACTGCTCCAGCGATACTCCGCAGGATCTGCCACCATTCCAGCACGCACCGGATTCAAATCGATGTAGGCGCAAATCGTCCGCGCTGCCACCCCATCCTCCACGATCACGCTCTTAAAAGCATCTTCCCAAAGATTCCCCGTGCGAGAATGCGCTCGATTGAACCATCGGGTGAATCGCTGCAACAACCCCTCCATGAATCGGCTCAAATCATGCATTCTCCGAGTATACCGGCTATGAATTTCCTCCACTTGACTCTGATAACCCATCTCACGCGCCTTGGCCAAATCCTTCGCCACCCCCGCAACCACTGCCGGAGTGTAGAGCGCTGTTAAACGCTCAAGCAACTCCGAGTCCGAGAATCCCCCTTCAGGCAGCGGTGGCACTTCCAGCAAAAGATGGAAATGATTGCACATCAGACAGTAAGAAACCACCCGACAACCCGTGAACTTCTCATACATCCGCATGAACATCCGGAATTTTTCTTTCTCATCCCGCTCGAAAGCAAAGCGCCGATCCACGACCCGCGAGATACAATGGTAGAAGATAGGTTTCTCAGTTGAGCCTGTATTCGAAATGATCCAGCGAGTGCGAGCCATAGGATTGCGTTGTATTTTAAAGGTGAAGAATTCGAATGTGCAGCAGGTTATGGACTAAAACCAAAAGAGAGCAAGTAGATTTTCTATTATTACGGTCCGTTTTAATTTGAGCATTACAGCAACCAATCGCTTGTCCAACGCAACCGACCGTTAGCAGTAAGTTGAAAACCGGGGCAAGGTCAGTGGCGTCATGCAACACCAAATCATACTCAGTCTTCTCTTTACCGCCTCCTTGGTTTCCGCCGCCGCCCCTGAAGCGGATCGCCATACCATTCGTGCGATGGCTGGAAATTTCAAAGTCACTTTCGATTTTGATGAAACCTTTCCCATCGCCTCTGGTTACACGCCGCTCAGCAAGCCCTACCATGAGCAGGCACTTGAGGTGGTAATGATCGCGGAGGACACACCCGTGCGCATCACACTTCAGCATCTTCTTGTGGTAGGTAATGCGGAAAAAGCCCGCGTGATCAAGCATTGGGCGCAGATTTGGACGTGGGAGGATACTCGACTTCTTGATTATGCAGGTAGCGACGGCGTTGATGTCTGGCAACGCCACGTAGTTCCTACAGAGCAGGCGGCGGGCAAATGGTCACAACTGGTCACCAGCGTGGACGACACGCCTCGTTACGAGGGCCACGGTCTTTGGGTGCATGAGTTTGGCGAATCTTCCTGGACCAGCGAACCCACCCGCCGACCGCTCCCGCGCCGCGAATATGAAAAACGTGACGACTACGACTACCTGATAGTCACTAACCGTCATACACTCACCCCGACCGGCTGGGTCCATGCACAAGACAACCGAAAGGTGGTAGACCGTGACGGGAAGAAGTTCGTGCTTTCTAGCGAGACCGGACTGAATCGATACAACCGCACTGAGGACGCGCTCGCAGGCAGAGCGATCCTCTGGTGGGAGAAGAACGCCATGGTGTGGAACTCCATTCGCAACTTCTGGATCGATGCCGGAGAGCTGCCGGGACCGACTTTCTCTTATCACACCACTCAGAACGGAGTCGGCCTAAGTCGTATATTCGACGAACTAGAAAATACCAAATCCACGCCTCAAGCCGTCAACGAAGCGCTTGCGCCATATCTCTCCGTCTCTCGCTGATTTTTAGATAACAATATAACAACACACATATTATGAAATCTCTTTTTTGTCTCATCGGCTTGGCCGTTCCGGCGTTAGGTGCCATATCCTTCAGCTTGCCGGGAATTTCCGAGTCTGCTTCCTGGACGCTGACCAGCGCCTTGCATCCTGGGTTCAATACCTTCGGCACCGCAGCGAATCCTTGGGCCTCCGCTGTCACTTCAGACGCCGGGACAGCCAGCGTCGTCCTAAGCAAGATCAGTGGTTCCGGTTACATTGGCGGTTCTTTCCTCTATACCGCTGGTGTCACGGGCAGTTTTCGCATTTCCGACTCATCATCCATCGACTCCCTCGCAACCATCGTTTTGCAAGGCAAGATCAGCGATCCGCTCATCTCGATGGTATTGAACTATAACGGTGGGAGCCAAGCACTCCCGGCGGATTTTTCCGTCGTGATTGCGGGCAGCGGCTATCCGGACCGCGCATGGCAGTGGGATCTATCCGCAGTTTCGAGTATCACCAGCTATGAGATCCTCTACTCGGGACATCATGCTGCTAACTCCTTGTCGGTGACAACTGGAGACACGTTCGTCCAAGTGATCCCCGAGCCTTCCATGTCCCTGCTGGGAGCCGCCGCGCTTGTATTCACCCTCACCCGTCGCCGTCGTGCTTGATTTAAAACATCTCCGACAATTAGGGACGGTGTTTTGGATAGGTGTCGCCGCTGTGGAGGCCTCCGGCACCGGACCCTTCACTGCGATCGCCCCGGTGCCGGCAGGGGATCGCTGGATGTATTCTAATAATCCAACACCGGGAAATCGAGCGACGGCCTCCACTTTTTCGTTCCTGCCCTCCGGCGGAGTGGATGACCGTTTTGGCCAGTTCATCATTAAGTTCGATACGACGGCCATGGGAATACCGGCTGGGTTGGGGAAGGAGAACTACGATGTCCATCGCTTGATTCTCACGGCCATTTATGCCTCCAATGACAGCGTACCGTATGATCCGACCGAGGATTCGTTAGCATCGTTAGGTTCTGCGCCTACTCGTGCGGATCTAGACGCAGGAAGGCCGCTGGAGCTTCACGGCACCGGATTCCGTGGTGGCTTTACGGCGGCCACCTTTCAGGAAGCCTCGCCATATGGCAGTCGCAATGCATTCGCTTCTAGCTTTGATGTTGCTGGCAGCGCGCGGGATGTGAGTAACAATGTAACGCTCGGTGACGAGAGCCAGCCATGGGCCATCGGGGAAATCACTACCACAGGCGGTTTGCCGTTGGTCTCAGGTGACATCATTCCGGTGTATGCCCGTGTCAATTTTGAAATTAATCTCGGAATCTTAGGCGTTGCCGACTATGTGAAGCATGGCCTGAATCAGGGATTTCTGTGGTTCACGCTCAGTTCTTTTCACCCTGTCAGCGGGCCGGGCAGCAGTGGATTTCCAGCGTATTTCACCAAGGAGCATCCGGAACAGGCGATCTATCAGGATGTCGCGCCGACTTTAAAAACGGAATATTCGCTACCTCTGCAAATTGTCGGATTTCAGCGTGATCCGACAGGGAATGTCCGCCTAACATGGAACGGTTCACCAGGATTCCAATATACCGTCGAGAGTAAAGAGGGGCTGGGTATTGGCGTTTGGTCGCCGCTCGGCACTTTCACCACCGCCACCCCGGCGTCTCTCAATTGGAGCGGAAACAGTTCTTCATCCCGCGCATTTTTCCGCGTTTCTCGCTCTTCACTCCCATGAAACACCAACCATCTGGATTCACCCTCGTCGAGATGCTGGTGACGATCTCGGTCATCACCACGCTCGGCACCCTGGCCGCGGTAGGCGTCCGCAGTGCTCGTGAGAAGGCAAAAACCATAGTCGAGATTAATGCTGCGAGAAATCTAATCACCGGCTACCTCGGCTATGCTGCGGAAAACAACGGCCAGGTGCTGCCGGGCTATCTTTCTGATCCTTCGGTGACGAATCTTCAGGGAAAGCTCCTTGAATTCCCGATGAACGCCCGCTACCCGTGGCGGCTTGCTCCCAGTGTGCCTGCGGTAAAAGGTATCATGGTCTTTAATGGAAATGAGTCAATGTTAGAAATGAATGATAGTGACTACCGCGTTAGTGCGGGTCCGAATCTCGGGCTCAACGCCACGCTCGTGGGCGGCCACTTCGGCAGTGGAAGCCCGCTCGCGCCTACGCCGCGAATCATCGCGGTATATGGGAAATTCTATTTGAGCCACCTCGCCGAGTCGGATGAGCCGGGCAAGCTGGTGGTTTTCACTTCGGCACGATCAGGTGAGGGTAAGGCTGGATACTTCGAAGTGCGGCCGCCGAGCCTAACGGGGCGGGTGTGGCATGG
This sequence comes from Akkermansiaceae bacterium, assembly GCA_031430055.1. Classification (GTDB taxonomy): domain Bacteria; phylum Verrucomicrobiota; class Verrucomicrobiia; order Verrucomicrobiales; family Akkermansiaceae; genus Luteolibacter. The sequence continues at coordinate 4,472 of JANPAU010000051.1, forward strand.
GGGAAAGTTCACGGATGCGAGTCCGGCATCAGCGCATGGTTTCGTAGATTTCCGCTGGGGCGGTAAGGCGGTGGCGGTGATGCTTGGTGGGAATGTGGAACTACTCGATGAAACGCGGCTGCGCGATATGCGCCGCTGGTCACACCAAGCCGCGCGGGCGAACAAGGCGGATTTTACGATCCAGCGGGTGGAGTAGGTGAATGCTGTGTCTCGTCGGGTCAAATAGCGACTGATCGGTATTTCAAATGAATTTGGATGCAGGCCACTTGCTCGGTGATTGGCCGGTTTCCTCACGGAAGGCTTTGGCGAAATGGCTGAGGCTTTGGTAGCCGACTTCTAACGCGACTTCCGTGACGTTCATTTTTCCCGAGTCGAGTGCCTCGCAGGCCCGTTCGATTCTCAAGCGGCGGAGGTGGCGTTGGAGGGTGCTACCGGTTTCTGCACTGACGCGGCGGGAGAGGTAGTGGGGAGCGACGCCGACTTCTTTGGCGATGGCGGTAAGGTCGAGCGGTTGGTCGAGCCGCTCGCGGAGGAGGTGAATGGCGCGCTTCACCGGATCGCGGTCGCGGAGAGTGGCGCAGAATCCGGTGGACTCTCCGGTCTTCGTGCGGAAGAGGCGGACGGCGGCCCATTCGAGGACGCGGGCTTCGGCAAGCAGGCGGGTGGGGCCAGGTTCACTTCCGGCGCGGGCGAGAGCCTCACAAAGATCGCGCTCCCAGACACCCATGAGGCCACAAAATGTGATTGATCCCCCGTCTTGAAGCCATTTTGTGAGCTTAGGGTGGAGCCATTCAGTATTTCTGCCGAGGCGCTCGTGGAGCCACTCGCGAGAAATAACCACGACTTCGAGCGTGTGTAAACCAGGGTAGCGGACACATGACCAGTCGCCTGCTTTGCCTCCACCGGTCATGGCATACATGCCGGGCTTGAGGATGAAGCGGTCATTTTCTCCCCAGACGAGGCCATTGCCTTCGCGGTTCAGCCACAGCCAGATAGCGCCTTCCGAAGAGATATTCCAGCGCCAGCCGCCGGAAGTTACTCTGCCAGCTACGCGGCCGCAGCGCAGATATTTCCCCTCGCCCCACCAGACTTCGGTTACAGCCTTTTCAAGTTTTCCCCGATTTGAGTCCGGAGTCATGGATTTGCTCACACAGGACTCTATTGAGATCTAATCTCAATAGCAAGAATTTTGAAAGTAGGATAGGTTTGTGAAAGTCATGCATCTGCTTTGATGCCGTGACGTTCTATTTTCTAATCTCGTGAATCAAGGCACCGTCGGCGTTTGTCTGAAGCGGTGGATGACCACCGGGACGATGAAAATCAGCAGCGTGATAACCGAGGTGCCGAGATCGAAGTAACTGCTGGCGAGGAAATCGTGGATAGGATTTCCTTCTGGAAGGAAGTGACGCGGAACGCTGAGTATGAGCTTCACGCCTAACACGGCGATGACGATGAAGGCGCAGGTTTCGAGGAAATGGTAGCGCTGCATGAGCTTCACGAAGCCTTGCGCCGCGAAGCGCATGGTGAGGATACCGAGGAAGACTCCGGTGCAGACAAGCACCAGCTTGGAAGGCATTGGGAAATTTTTCACGTAGGCGACAGCGGCGACGACGTTGTCGATGGAGAACGCGAGATCCATGACCTCCACGGCGACGACTGTAGCCCAAAAAGGCCCCAACAGGCCGATGGTGCAGCGGTAGAGAAAGTTGCCTTCCGTTTGCACAGCTTCTGCGCCCTCCTCGATGACGGATTGATGTCGGGAAAAATGGCTCCATGCGAGCCACAGCAGATAGAGCCCGCCGAGCGGTTCGAGCCACCAGATGGTGATGAGCCAAGCGGCAAGTGCGAGACAGATTCCACGGAAAACGTAAGCGCCGATGATGCCATACTTCAGCGCTTTGCCGCGCTGGTGTTCTGGAAGGCGCATCACCATCGTCGCCAGGACAGCGGCGTTATCTACCGACAAGATGCCTTCGATGATGATCAAGATGAGCACCACCATGAGTCCTGCTGCGGGGTCGGGTCCGAGAATATTATAAGTCCAATCCATGAAATTCTGACACAACGCTGGAGGACTCACCTTTCGCTGGCAACCGGAAATTATCGTTACCCAGAGATTTAGCGACAGGATTGGCAATGTCAGCCGCTATTCATGATTCCTGTTTTGTAAACGCCCATTCGCGTCAGGTTAAGGCCAGGATACCTGATTCTACGGGGGGATTTCCGGGTTCGCTTGTCCCGTTCGACATGCCTCGCTGGATAGGCTCTGTGCTCCAGTTGAGTGTCAGACAAGTGCCTCTCTAGTGGTGAAAGATGGGGTGAGAAATCAAGTCCCGGGCAGTTTCAGTTTCATCAGTTCCATTTCGATGATCTGCTCGCATTGCGCGATCTGGAGTTGTCGGCGACCGCGAGCTTCTTCCGCGAGTTGTTCCAAGGTGTCGATGTCGTAGAGATAGACCTCTTCGATCTCGCCCACCGCCGGGTCGATGTCGCGGGGCACTGCGATGTCGATGAAGAATAGAGGCCGGTATTTCCGCGCCCGGCGGGCCTTTTCCACGTCCGCCCGTTGCACAATTGCGTGGGGGGCGCCGGTCGAGGAAATGACCACATCCACACGTTCGAGCACACTTTGCCAATCGTCGAAACGCACCGCGCTGCCGCCCATTTCTGCCGCGAGTTCTTGTGCCCGGTCGAAAGAGCGATTCGCCACGAAGATCGACTTGGCTCCACGTGATACCAGGCTCTGCGCGGTGATCCGGCTCATTTCACCGGCTCCTAGAATCATCACCTCGCTGTTCTTCAGGTGGCCGAAAATTTTCTCAGCCAAGTCCACCGCTACGTTTCCAACGGACGTTGAACCTTCCTGGATTGAGGTTTCTGTCCTGACCTTCTTGCCAACTCCAAACGCTCGTTGGAAAACTTTGTTTAGAATTACTCCTGTCGCTCCAGATTCAAGTGCAGAACCATAAGCATGTTTGACTTGGCCAAATATTTCCGTTTCTCCGAGCATCATGGAATCAAGCCCGCTGACCACTCGGCAGAGATGGCGGGCTGCCTCGGTTTTCTCCTTTCGGTAGAAATGGGCGGACACGCTGGAGTCGAGTTGGATCTTCACTGCGAGGCGTGTTTCGATCAGTTCAAACGCCTGTTTAGCGTCTTCCGCCGCGAGGTAGAACTCGGTCCGGTTACAGGTGGAGATGACTACGCCCTCGGTCGCTTCGGCCAGTGCGACCAGTTCATTCGCCGCCTCGCCGAGCTTGGTGGTGCCGACAGCGAACCTCTCCCGCACCTCCACGGGGGCGGTGCGGTGATTGAGGCCGAGGCAGAGAAGCTCCATCAGACGAATGCAAAAACGACCAAAGATAACACGAACAACAACACCGCCGACAGCGATAGCCGCCGACCCGTCAATCCTCGCACCCGTTTCACCACAAGTAGGACGATGTAGCCCACCCACACCGCCACAGCCGCGATTAGGTGCGGCCATGCCGATGCGGTGTGAGGCATCAAAAATCCTGCCACGACCCCGACGGTCAATAAACCCAGTCCTAGCCAAAGCAGGCGTTCGAGCGAGATGAGCAACTCCCGCACGGGTGGTAGATTCCGGAAGAGCCCGCTTTTTAAATGATGATCCTTGAGCTGTTTGTCCAAGACCAAGAACATCACCCCGGCGACGGCTGCCAGGGCGAGGGCTCCGTAAGCCAGCACCGACATCGCCGAGTGCGTCTCATGCCAAGGATTTACGCCCACGATCTTCTGCGGATCGGCAGTTAAGACTCCAGGAATCAGCGCCAAGCCCTGGAAAATCACCACTACGGGAGCGGTGAAGACTCCCAAAAGGGAAATTCGGTAGGCTGGACCGACCAGTAGATAAAAAAAAGTCAGTGCCCAAGCGAGGAATGCTAGAATTTCCCCAGGGTCTGTCAGTGGGCAGGCGACACGAAGTTGGCCGCGCACAGAAAGAAATCCGATTTGGCAAACGAAGGCGGCCACGATCCAAGCCACTGTCCACGGGCTACGTTTTCCGTGATGAACGGAAAAGATGCCCCACGCGGCGCCGATGGCAGCGAGTAAGGTGGAAGCGATCAGAAACCAACGGTCCATGCCCATTCATGGAACCCAAGTGCTCCCCGCGCAAGTCAAAGGCGAGGGCGGCTCCATCAAAAAACCGTGTCAGTCCTTGAGCTCGCGGATCCAGACGTTGCGAAAACGGACGGGGTTGCCGTGGTCCTGCATGGCGAAGGGGAGCTTGTCGGCATGGGCCTGATACTCGGTCGCAGCGTGGGGACCCATCCAGCCAGTGCCGCCGCTGAGGACCGTGTGGTCTTGGATGAGTACTCCGTTGTGCAGCACGGTAAAGGTTGCTCTGCGGCTGACCTTGCCTGCTGCGTCAAAGAGTGGGCGGTGGAAAATGATGTCGTAGGTCTGCCATTCGCCGGGCTTGCGGCATACGTTTACGAGAGGCTTTTGGCGACCGTACAGTGCGCCAGCTTGGCCGTCGGCGTAGGTGATATTGTTGTAGTTATCGAGGACTTGGACCTCGTAGGTGTTCATGAGGAAGACCCCGCTGTTGCCGCGCCCTTGGCCGTCACCTTCGACACGAGCGGGGGAGGCCCACTCGATGTGAACTTGGCAGGAACCGAATTTCTGCTTGGTCTGGATGTAACCGGCTTTTTTTACGGACTCGAGTGCGCCATCGACGACTTTCCAGCTGCTGGGGCCGCCTTGGGTGTCGGTCCAATTTTCGATGAGCGCCTTTTTCGAGCCATCGAACAGCACGATCGCATCAGATGGCGGTGCGCCGAGCACGCCGACAGGACCGGGGGTAACGACGGGTGGAAAGGGTTGTTTGAGGGGATCGGTTTCATGGACCTTGATGCCGTCGATATACATGTAGATTACGTCTTTGCCGTCGGCGTCTTTTTTGGTCTCGGTGGTGATGACCGGTTTGCTGAGATCCTCTTGGGCGTGGCTGGTAAGGAGGGTTGTTGCTAAAGCGAGCACGATGAATTTCATGGTTGATTGAGCGTGTTTGTTTGTGGGGGGGGGGGCAAGGATTTCTTCTGGGTGTATGGGGATGGGAAAATTCGAGTGATAAAAAATCGGGCCAAGTGAAGGGAAGTCTGTTTGGATTATGGCGATGGAACTACTGAATGCGAGCGATTGGCCTCGGCTGATGCGACCGGGGAGCCGGGTCTTTCTAGGGGGAGGGGCTTCGGTGCCTTTCGCGCTGGTCGCCTCGATGTTAGAGTATGCTGCCGGATTCAAGGATGTGGAGTTGGTGCACATTCATGGCTTGGGGGAGACGCCGTGGATCGCACCGCAATATGAACAAGTGCTGCGGACCAATTCGTTTTACCTTACCCCAGCGCTGCGGGAAGCGGTCGAGCGGGGGCAGGCGGATTATACGCCGTGTGCGATGTCCGAGGTGGCGTCGCTCTTTCGCAATGGGCCGCTGCCGCTGGATGTGGCGTTGATCCAGGTGAGCCCGCCGGACGCGGATGGTTGGTGCTCGCTGGGTCTGAGTGTGGACATCGTGAAATCCGCTGCGCAGTGCGCGAAGGTGGTGATCGCGCAGGTTAATCCGAAGATGCCGCGAACCTGTGGGGAGAGTCTCATTTCCGTAAGAAAGATCGCTTGGTTTATCGAGCACTCCGTAGCATTACCGGAGGCGGTGAGAGGGGCTTTCGATGATCGGCACGAGCGAATCGGTCATCATGCGGCGCAGCTCATCGAGGATGGATCGACGATCCAGTGTGGCTTGGGAAACAGTCCGGAGGCGGTGGTGCGGGCGTTGTGGAAACATCGTCATTTAGGGATTCATAGCGGGATGTTTAATGACGCATTGATGGAGTTGGTGCGTTGCGGCGCGGTGGATCATTCGCGCAAGACTTATCAGCCGGGAAAAATCATCGCGAGCCATGTGTTGGGGAGTCGGAAGCTTTATCAGTTTGTGGATGAAAACGAAGACGTAGCGCTGCATCCAAGCGACTGGGTGAATGACCCCTACCGGATTGCGCGCAACGAACGTATGGTGGCGATCAACGGGGCGAGGGAAATCGATTTGACCGGGCAGGTCGTGAGGGATTCTAGCGGACATCGATTTTATGGAGGAATCGGCGCCTTGCAGGACTTCATCCGGGGCGCTGGGCGGAGTAAAAAGGGTTGCCCGATCATCGCGCTCACGGCGACGGCGGATCAAGACGGTCGCTCCCGGATCGTCGCGGGGCTAGAATCGGGCAGTGGCGTCTGTACGGGGCGAGGGGATGTGCATCATGTGGTCACCGAGTATGGAGTGGCAAGTTTGCACGGTCGCAGCATCCGTGAGCGGGTGGCGAGGTTGGTAGAAATCGCCCATCCAGATCACCGAGAAGGGCTGTTAGCGGGAGCGCATGAGCGCGGCTGGTTACCTAAGTTTTTCACGATGCCGGGATCCGGGCAGGCCGTGGATGATGTGAATTCCTCATGGGTGAAATTCCAAGAGAAACGCTTGTTTTTACGCCCCTTGCATCCCAGCGACATGCGGTCATTGCAGGAATTTTTCTACTCTCATGATGAAGAGACGATTCGCCTGCGGTATGGCTACCTACGCGACAAAATGACGGGGGAGTCGGCATTCAAACTGGCGGCGGTGGATCAGGCGAAGGATCTGGCGTTAGGGATCTTCTCTGAGCTACACGGGAGGGAAGAGTTGCGGGCGATTGGTCGCTATTATTTGGATGACGACAAGAAGAGCGCGGAGGTCGCCTTTGTTGTGCATGAGGAAAATCGGCACATGGGAATGGCGGGATTTTTGTTGGGCGAGCTCGCGACCGCGGCGAAACGCCGAGGCATCGGGGAATTCTGGGCGAGTGTGCTGGCGGATAACCGGGCGATGACGGGATTATTTCTTGCCGTGGGAGCTGTGGAAGGCAAGTCAGAGATGGGTGGAGAGCGCGATCTCAGAATGTCAGTGGAGCGGATTTTGAAATCGCGAAAGAAGTTTCTGGAACGAAAGGTCATCAAACGAATCGAGCGATGAATGCGGCGGTCAGTGGATGAATTCGATAGATTCATTTTTGATAACGGTCCGAAATTATCAAGACAACCTGCATGCGTGGGGTCACTGAAGCAAAAATGGTCGGCCAGGGGTGAATCCTGACCGACCAAGATGCTTAAACATCCGAAATCAATCCTTGATATCCAAGGCGGCGTATTCGCCATCCTTCCGACGGTAGACGATGGTCAGGCACTCGCGACGAGCGCTCTTGTAGAGAACGAAGGGGCGATCTGTGAGTTCCAACTGCATGATCGCATCTTCTTTATACATGGTGCGGATCGAATAGTTCTCGGGATGAACAATGAATGGAATTGGGTCGGTGTCGGAATTTTCAGGGTGGTCCAGCACATCTTCGGTGAAGAACCGTTCTTCGAGATAGCGAATGGATTCGTTGCGATGCGGGCGATGCTTTTTCAACAAGCGCGTTTTATGTTTGCGCATCCTGCGTGCGATTTTCTCGATCGTCTCGTCGAGCGCGGCATACATGTCCTTGCCCTCGGTGTGGGCTTCGATCGTGATGTGGTTGGCGCAAAATAGAATGATTTCGGCGATATGCCGGTTTTTTTGGACGTCGAGGATGATCTTCGCCTCAATGATGCGTGGGTAATCGAGGTGGAGGCCCTCGATTTTTTTGATCGCATGTTCACGGAGGGCATCGGTCACGTGCTCGTGCCTCACGGTAACGGTGATTGGCAGATTGACGTTGGCAGTTTGCATGGTTTGTATTAGTTAGTTATTGGGTGATTGGATGGCAGGTTTAACTACCTTATCCGTCAATAACCTTGAACCAAAAATTGAGTGAGCGCCATGCTCTTCTTTGAAAAAGTTCCGCAGTTTTTGCCCAAACTGTGGTGTTTCTTATTCCGACTTCTAAGAGGAAGCGTGGTGGAGTCGTAACCCTCTCTATTTGGGGCGTGTGAGTTTCTCGAACGTCGATTCCGCGTCGTCGGCAGTTGACGGATCTTCTGGAGATACGGTTTCCGCTGCTGCAAAAAGTTCTTTGAAGTTATCCGTAGGATTTGCCGCAGTGCCACTGATTTTGAGAGTGAGCCAGCGGAACCCATCTTTGGTGGTTCTGAATAGGGAATTCAATCGGGGGTTTTTCGCAGCGCCGATCATCGCTTCGGCGATGCCGATTTCTAAATTTCCAGTCAATTGCTCAGAGGCTGCCATCTTAATTTCGCCCCGGCATGCCATCCTTGCTCGGTTTTCAAAATTGAGTTTTTGGAGAATCACATTCCCTTGAGTCCTGAGGATTTCGCCGCTCGAATCCGCTTCGAAAACGGGCTTTTCAAACCATGAGTCTTGCATTGCCAGAGCGAGACCGCTGAGGAAGGTAAAGCCTTGGATTTCCATTCTCGAAGAAGGACTGGCGACGAAGGATACTTCCAAGGACGGTGAGGAATCTGCTCTGGGCTGGAATGAGAGGAAATTTGATTTGACCGCCGCTTGAGTGTCGATTTTCCCTAGAAATAAGCGTCCCAGCGAGGAGCCGGTAATGCCCGAAATATCAAATGCGTCGAGAACCACATTTAACGAAGAAACACGATCGGAGAGAGTAGGATAAATGTTGCCGGAGAGCCCAAATTCACCGCGGGAGTCTGTTCCATGGGAGAGTCGGAAGCTGATGACACGAGTTTCTTCTCCACGAAACTCAAGGAGTGCGCGATTGAGTCGAAGCTTGGGCCAGTTAGAGATCGCAATGTCGCCATTATAGAGGCTTACTTGGGGATTTCCAGCCACGGTTTCGGTGTTAAAAGATGCCTCGGATTTTGACAACTTGAGGAGAGGTGCCACGGGATCGCCGAGAGTCACTTGAAGCAGGGGAATTCGATATCGATTGAAGCGGATGGAGTTGGCTCCGTCAGGCTTCGTGATCGTTCGCAGGGCCTCGTCGGCTTGGGGGAACTGGAGTTCTAAATTCCCGGTGGCGGCGGAGACTTCTTCTCCGATCATCGATTTCCCGAAGAAACTTGACGGGAAGACCTCGGCATTGAGTCCGCTTAAATTGAGACTTTTCAGGATGTTTCCGGTGGGCCAATTGAGCGTGAGGCTACCGGCATTCGCCGTTTTTGGGTTCATCCGAAATTGTTGGATTTCGACCAATGCGCCGCTATTTTCTTCGATTTTACGAAGGAGTCCCAGACGGAAGGGGCTGCTGTTTGCGTAGACAATCACACCACCGATGGTAAGTACCGCCAGGAACACGAGTACCATTGCCGCAGTCACTTGGAAGACTCGCAATTGTCGCGTCGCTTTTCTTTCTTTGTGAACAGGCTGGCTGGAGCGGCGTTTGCGTTTTTTGATACGAATTGCGACCGTGCCGTCCGCACGGGTGACCAGTTCGCCATCTTCAGGATTCTCTGAAGGGACGTTTTTCAACCGATCCATCATCTCGTCGATTGAGTATCTTTCGGGCTCGCTAGGGGAGGTTGGCATTGCAGGGAAAATGAAGAAGACTCAGCTTTAACCCGAGTGTCATCGGTCTCGGTAGCGGTGACCGGTCGGGTCCATCAGTTCTACATTTACCATGAAGAGAATCATCTTAGAGACGGGCTTCTTGGTGGTAGACTGAAACAAGCGCCCGACGATTGGAATCCCTCCTAGGATCGGCGTTTTATCGTCCACGAGTTCGACGATTTCTTGCATCAAGCCACCAACGACGACGGTTGCTCCGTCGGCGACATCGACCGTAGATGTGGTGGATTGCTTGCTAAATACAGGCATGAGGATGGCATTCCTCGTGATTTCTACGGTCTCCGGTCCAAGCGGAGTTTGGTTCGTCGAATTGATGGGGCTGCCGTAGTTGACGAAGCCGTCGAAGTCACTGAAGACGGGGTTGAGTGTCACCGTGATGAACTGTTTGTTCGCATCTGCGACAGGGAGAACTTCAAGAGTAATTCCAACTTCCTTGGTTTCAAAGGCTGTCGGAGTGGCAGGAGTTACCGGAAAGACGCCTCCACCGCGCGAGGTGCCAGGGATCGGCAAGCCATCAGGACCGAGGGTGACGGTTTCGTCAGTGATTCCGACGCTATTCGGTAATTCTGGAGGCTCATATTCGGTCGGGTAGATGAACTCACGAACAATTTTGATCGTTGAGGACTGACCGCTGCGAGTTACCGTGGCAGGTTGGGCCATAATATCGACGCCGGTTTTTTGATCGAGACCTCTCATCAACATTTGCACGTTGGCATCATTAAATGTCCCAGCGAGGCCGACGATTCCTGGAGCCGGGTTGCTGGCTTGACGGCCCCTTTGGTTCTTAATGAGTTCATCAATTCCGTTGGATGAGGTTGCTAGGTCGCCACTACGGTTACCTGCGGTGACAGGATTGAGTTTAGTGATGCCATCGGCGGTGACCACATCAGGTGATGGTTGTCCGTTTCCTACGGTCCCGCCGGTTCCGACGAGATTGCCGTTGAAGTTTGCATTTTCCAGAAACCAGTCGAATCCCAACTCCTCGAGACGCGATTGCTCGACTTTGATCATGGTGACCTTGACGGAGACCATTACGGGCTCGGTCTTGGTGAGGGTTTCGATGATTTGAGCGACGAAGTCTTGGCTCGTTTCGGTGTTAACGACGCGCAGGGTATTGGTTGCAGGCGTGTAACTTGCGGAGGCTCCTTGTGGGAAATTAACGCCTTGCAGGGTAAGGGCTTCTTGGGCACCCAGGCGCTTGCTAAGAACTCCTCCTGTGGCGGATGCCGCGCTGAACGGATCGTCCGAGGCAGCGGCAGGGGAGCCGACGCTTAAGGTGGTGATGAAATCTGGAGGAACCCGATAGGTGCGGGAGACGAGTGTCTTGGAGGCTCCGTCGGAAGGTGAAATAATCACCGAAAAGTCATCGGTGGTAATTGAGGTCCGGGTGATATCACTGATGTATTTGAGAATCTGTGAAAGTGGTAAGTTAGAAAGTCGCAAGTCGAAACGAATTGCGCGGATCTTCTGGGCCTCGGGGGAGTCTGGAGGGCCGAGGTTGACCGTGAAGTTGACTCCCTTGAGCGCAGGATCGAGTTCAAGCGTGTCGTTTTCAGCCGTTTTGAGCCGAAGAAAATCTAAAGCTTCGTCCAGTGAGGACTGATCGAGGGCAATCTGAGGAATGATGATTCGGTCCAGTTTGTTTTTGACGGAAACGAAGTTTGGACTGGAGTTGTCTGAGTTCACGTTTGCCAGCGACGCTTCCATTTCTAAGGTCGGGACTTGGAGTTCCCATGCGCTTTCGATCTGACTGAGCATTTCCGCCCGTGTCTGGTCGTAGGCGGCATCGTGGTAAGTGCCCTTTGCGTTGGCCACTTGTTCCATCCCGCGCCGTGCGGCGGTATTAGTAGGATCAATGCGCAAGACGTCTTGATACTTTGAATTCGCCTCGTCGAACTTCCCAAGATTGTAAGCTCCCTCGGCGGTGTAAAGCAGGCGCCGGACTGAGTCGATGTCCTTGGCATGTTCAGCCGTGAGCGCGGGATTCGTCCGGATCGGATCATCCAGTTGGCCGCGGAACGTGAGAGCGCCGAGGTTGTTTGGGGCGACGGAATCGTCGAGCACCTTGTCGACTGCCGCCTTGGCACCCGCAAGGTCGCCGCCACGAGAAAGCACGCGGGCTTGCTCGACGGATGCCTGAGCATAACGCTCGGTCGCGGCTGCCCTGAGCTCGGCCGAAATCGGAGCGTTGGGAATCAGGTCACGAGCGCCGGCATAAGCTTCCACTGCCTCGGAGTAGCGCCTTGCCGTGTAGGCTTCATCGCCTTTACGGAGAAGTTCTTGGGCTTCATCGAGCGCGACACTGCGGCGGGAAAGCTCCGAATTTGCAAGGCTTGAGCCAGTTCGGGATTCGCCGCCTAGCAGAGCTGAAATCAGGCAGGCAGTTGCTAGCAGGGCAGCACAGCCACGAGAGTGAGGATAGGGTTTGAGAGTCTCCATGCAAAGGTTGATGTGACGTATAGAGAGCTGAGACGGCGAGGGTAAGCGCAAAATCCGAGAAATTCATCTTTTTGAGTCCCAAGGGAATTCGAGTTGTATTTCGAACTTTGGACGCTTGATCGTTTGATGCTCGAAGCGCTGTGAAATTGCGTCGAGGAACGTTTTGAAGAGCTTGGAAAAGATTAGTAAAATACTGTTCATTAGAAAAGTGTTCCTATGAACTCGCCCAAAGTCAAGATCGTGATTTTAATCTCCCTGAAATTTCGCGAAAAAATCCCGAGTTTCGTCTGCATCTCCTTGGATTTGAATGCGAAGTGCATCAAGAGAGGGGAATTTAAATTCTCCCCGGAGGTGGTTCAAAAATTGGACATCGAGCTCTTGTCCGTAGAGGTCGCCTGAGAAATCGAGTAGATGCACTTCGAGTGCGCGGGTGCTGCCGTCCACCGTCGGACGCAGCCCGAGATTCGCCACCCCGTTCAACTTATGACCATCCGGAAGAAGTGCCCGGACGACCCAGACCCCATCGGGAGGGAGTTGAGCCTCGCCGGTGGTGAGATTTGCTGTGGGAAACCCGAGGGTTCGTCCCAGCTTATTTCCCACGACCACCGTGCCGGTAACCGAATACGGCCTGCCGAGCATTTGTTCGGCCGCTTGGAAGTTCCCGTCGCGAATCGCCTGGCGAATGCGTGTGCTGCTGATGCGCTCGCCGTAGTGCATGACGGGCGGCACGGCCTCCAGCTTGAATCCGTGCAGAATCGCTTGTTTTTCGAGAAATGAAACGTCGCCGCTGCGGTTGTGGCCGAAGCGCCAATCCTCGCCGACCGCGATGGTCCGAATTGGGGCTGCAGTGAGCTTCTCAATGAACTCTGAAGCCTCCATTTTCGCAAACTCCATGTCAAAATGCAGGGGGATGAAAAGTTGGACTCCGAGAGTCGCCACTGCACGTGCCTTGTGATCGAGCGTTTCGAGTAAAGAAGTGGGTGCTTTGTTCGGCGCGATCACCCGGATCGGGTGGGGATCGAAGGTTAGCATGCCTGCCATGCCGCCCTCGCGGGCGGCAGCGTTCACCGCCCGGGCGATAACAGCTTGGTGGCCCACGTGGACGCCATCGAAAACGCCGAGCGCCAGATGCAGCGGCACGCCCAGCACAGGCAGGTCATCTAGGCGTTTTCGAATCAGCACGCCGCTGGGATAACGAGGCCGAGTGGCCAGTTCAAGCCCTACACGACGGGATGTCATGGCGCCTCAGATTCGCAGTGCCGGTTCCGTTGGTGCATGATCCATCCTTGCCTTGGTCGGCGGTTGCTGCTCGTTTCCCTGCCATGCGCATTTTGATCACCGGCGGTGCTGGCTTTCTGGGTTCCCATCTCTGCGAACGACTGCTCAACGAGGGCAACGAAATTATCTGCCTCGACAACTTTTTCACCGGTCGGAAACGCAACATCGCCCACCTTCTAACCAACCCGTATTTCGAGCTCGTCCGCCACGATGTGACCGAGCCATTTAAATACGAGGTCGATCAAATTTACAACCTCGCCTGCCCCGCCTCGCCGCCGCATTATCAGCACAACCCGATCAAAACCACCAAGACCTCCGTGATGGGCGCGATCCACTGCCTCGGCCTCGCGAAACGCACTGGCGCACGAGTTTTCCAAGCGTCCACGTCGGAAGTTTATGGCGATCCCGACGTGCATCCCCAGCCGGAATCCTATCACGGCAACGTCAATCCCATCGGCATCCGTGCCTGTTATGATGAGGGCAAACGCTGCGCGGAAACTTTGTTTTTCGACTAC
>JANPAU010000052.1:0-4650 GCA_031430055.1 Akkermansiaceae bacterium
GAAGAGGTGGAAGTCTTTTTTGAAGCCGAACAATGTCAGCGGGATACCGACTCGGTTAGGGCCGACCCGGTCTTGGATGACGGCGGAGAAGCGGCGCTCGAAGTAAACCGATAATGGCACTAGAGGCAGCACCACCATGAAGGTGAGCACGATGATTTTCGTGATGATGATGAGAATAGTGATGAGCATGTGATGAGAGCGCTTTGTTTATTTCCAGTTGGCCTTCAGAAGATATGGAGCCTGCGAGGACTTTTCCTTGGATGAGGGAATGAAGCGGACGATGAGATCGCCACGGAATGCCGGATCGATTTTAAACACGTCACCCAGCATTCTGCCAGTTGCGTTGGCTTCAACGCTAATCCCATTTATGAGAGGCTTGTCGTTCGTCTTGTCTGAAATTGACTTCCATTCGATATCCAAGATAGCCATTTTTGATGGTTCGTCGGTGGATATGACGCTTCTTCCTTTCGAATCAATAACTTGCAGGTTGCTGCCGGTGTATGCGGAATTTCTATCGTGAGTCCAAAGGATTAGATGACCGTCTTTTCTGAAAATGGCGAAATAAAATTCATCGTTTTTTAAACTATGCAGCAGTTCGGTATCAGGGGATGTCACCATTTTCAGCCAATCTTCCTGCGTGATGTCATGACTCCACTCCTTCGATGTCATTCCGGCCGTCAAATTCAAGGAGACTTTCTTGTTGGAGATTTCGCGAGGATCCGTTTCAGCGTGAAGGGCTGTAAGTGAAGCCAGCAAGATGGGAAGCAGTTGCTTCGTGAATGGCGAATAGAGCCGGGGAAAGTTTGGGCAAGGTTTCATGTGGATTTACCCATTGATTTTTCCCGCGGCTTTTGCCGCTCGTTCGTTTGCCAGCAGCGGGATTTGGTAGCCGGTATCAACAATTGACGTGCCTTGATGGCCGATTTTTGAAAGGGTGAGGCCGTTGAAGGCAGGGACGTTTTCCGCGAGCACTTTGAAGACGTCTTCGATGTGGTGGATCTCGTTTTTGTCGCCGGAGATGGCGAGGAGGAGATCGCGGAGGATTTCCCAGTCGTCGTGAGCTTGGCCGGTGAGTTCGACGGCGCGGTTGAGGCGTTGGAGACGGCCGGCGAGGTTGACCATGGAGCCGCGCTTTTCGGCGAAGGCGGCAGCGGGAAGAACGAGGTGGGCGCAGTCGGCGGTGGGATTGGCGAGGACGCTGGTTTGGAGGAGGAAATCGAGTTTTCCGAGATCCTCGGCGGTGAATCCGGCGTCGGTGATGAGATCTTCGCCGAGAACGATGAGCGCCTTGATGGAGCCATTCCGGACAGCGTCGCGGATGAAGTCGAGTTTCTCGGAGGGATTCTCCGTGTTGAAAATCAACTTGGCACCGGTGGTGTTCGGGTTGCGATCGGCGGCGACAAGGAGTTGGTCAGCTTCGCCGAAGCGGGGGACGATGGAAATCTGGTGGGTGCCGATTTCTGCGGCGAGGGCGCGGGTGAGGAAGAGTTCCTCGTTGGTCATGCGACCGGAGGCGATGATGGCGGTTTGCGCGGCGGGTGTTGACTTGATTCGGCTGGCAGTTTCGGCGAGTGCAGCGGGCCAAGTGGTGGACTCGAAACTCGTGGGCGAGACGCCCACGCTTCTTGCGAGCGGCTCGGTCAGGCGGGCTGGGCTGTCGATGTAATGGAAATTCAAGCGATGAGAGTCGGGCATCCAAGCGGAGTTTACCGCGTCGTTCAGGCGCGGGGTGATGCGGTGGATTTTGTTGCCCCGGGTCCAGACGATGATGTTGCTGCCGGTGCCGCAATTCACGTCGATGGTCGGAGTCTCGTTGAGGAACCAGACTCGCATTTGGAAGCGGAAGTCGTTGGAAGTGAGTGCGCCGACGGGGCAGATATCGGCGGTGTTGAGCGAGTAGTTGGAGTCCAACAGGCGGCCTGGATGGACGGTGAGAGTGGTGTGGGTGCCTCTTTGAGTGAAGCCGAGGACAGGATCGGAAACGACTTCGTCCATGAAGCGAATGCAGCGGCTGCACATGATGCAGCGCTCGTCATCGAGGCGAATGCGGGGGCCGATCTCGACGTTTTTCGGCTTTTTGACCTTCATATCCACAAACCGCGAGACGCCGCGGCCGTGTTGCACGGATTGTTCTTGGAGGCGGCACTCGCCCGCTTGATCGCAGATCGTGCAGTCGAGCGGGTGGTTGATGAGGAGGAATTCCATCACGCCCTCGCGGCATTTTTCCACGAGATCCCCGGTGGTGCGGATGCCCATGTTTTCGCCAATCGTATTGGCACAAGCGATGACCGGACGAGGCATCCAGCCGATGATTTCGTAGCCATTCTCGTCGCGTTGTGGCTCTTGGCCGGGGGCGGGACGAGGCGGCATTCCCATTTGCACTAGGCACATCCGGCAATTTCCTGGAGAGCTGAGCTTGGGATGGTAGCAATAGTGAGGAACGATGATCCGGGCCTGACGGCACGCCTCGATCATCCGAGTTCCCTTGGGGAATTGGTGCCAGACGCCGTCAATTTGGACGTTGACCAAGCCTTTTTCGGCAGCCAGGTCTTTGGGCAGTTTCAATTCTGCGGTCGCCGAAGATATGTCGCTCATGACGGAATAAGAGCACCGGACGCTCATGAAACAAGGGTCCTTGGTCGCTCGCGCGGGAATATGTCCAGCTCGGACGGACCCGGCAAGCGTGCTTTGTGAAAAATTTCACAAGCATCCCACGAGAGACGAGTTCCTCTGTCTTTTACTACCTCGACTTATCGTGGTATGGAGGAGGATACGTAGCGACCGGCGATCGCCGCGCCGTTGCAAGAAATTGAGGGTGGGGCGGGATCCACTCGGACCATCCGCACCACCCCCGGTTTCCCTCTCCTATCTGGAGAATTTTTCGTTACGCATCGAGCCTGAGGGCGGCCTTCTGTGCGGCGCTTTTCGCTTCGGTCTTGTTGCCTTGGCCGTCGTCTGCGGTGAGGCGCATGCCGACGGGTTTAGAAACGCCGAACTCTTCCATCGTCACGCCATACATCACATCGGCGCGGGCCATCGTGCGCTTCGAGTGGGTGACGATGATGAACTGCGAGTTGTCGATGAAGCGGTCGAGCACCTTGACGAAGCGGTTAATGTTCGACTCGTCGAGTGGCGCGTCGAGCTCATCGAGCACGCAGAACGGGCTGGGCTTGATCATGTAAATCGAGAACAAAAGCGCGACGGCGGTCATCGAGCGCTCACCACCGGATAGAAGTGTGATCGACTGGAGCTTCTTGCCGGGCGGCTTGGCGGTGATCTCGATGCCAGACTCGAGCGGGTCGCTTTCGTCGATGAGGTTGAGGTCGGCCTCACCTTTCTCGCCGAAGAGTTCTTTGAACATCTCGCGGAAATTGATTTTGACCTGCGCGAAGGTCTCGGCGAACAAACGCTGCGTCTCGGTGTTGATGCGGTCGATGACCTCGAGCAGCTCAGTCTTGGAATTGACGAGGTCGTCGTGCTGGCCCTTGAGGAAATTGTAGCGTTCTTCGAGTTCGTCGAACTCCTCGATGGCGTCGAGATTGACCGGACCCATCGCATCGAGGCGGCGCTTGATGTCGGCGACGATGGATTCGACGAAATCCCAATCCGGTTCGCCGGTCATTTCGCCAGGGATTTCCATGTCGTCGTTCGTGCCATCGACGACGACTGTGGGCATTTCATCGTCGTCGGACTCCTCACCAGTGACGATGGATTGGCGACCGCCGCGGCCTTGCAGGGCTTTTTGCGAGGCGATGCTGGTGAGCAGCGCGTGAGCGTCCGGCTCGAAGGTGGATAGATCGATCTGGTGGCGCTCTTGGATCGTGGTGGCGAGACTCTCGAGGCGCAGATCAAGCTTGGTGCATGCGACTTCCTCACGGCCTTTTTGTTCGTTCACCTTCGAGTGATCTCGGCGGATTGCAGCGAGCACGGTCTCGGCGGTTTCGATGGCTTCCAACAGCACCGTGCGACCTGCCGAGCGGGTGTTGATTTCCACTTGAAGATCCTCGACCTCGGCGCGGTGTGATTCACATTCTTCGGATAGACGGGCGTTTTCGCCTTGAGCGGCTTCGATTCGTTTGTCGAATGCATCAATCTCCGTTTCGCGGCGGATCGCCACATCGCGGAGTTCGGATAGATGCGCCTCCATGGGCTTTTGCTGCTCCTCAGCGGACTGCTTCGCACGGCGCTCGACGGCGAGCTCGGTGCGCAGCTCGTTGAGAGCTTCCACGATGTCCTGCTCGCGGCGGACGATGCCGTCGGACTCGGATTGCAAGCGGCGGGACTCATTTTCCAGCGCTTCCAGACGGTCGCGGGCGGAGGCAAGTTCGCCTTCGAGATGCTCGCGACCTTCGGCAGCGGCGCGTTCGCGGTTGTCGAGTTCGCCGCGCTCCCATTTGACGTTTTCGAGTTTCGTCTCGAAATTTTCGACCTCGCGGGTGGCGAGGCTGAGCTGGCCCTGGAGGGTGGATAGATCGACTTTTTGGCGCTGGAGACGTTCGCGGGAAACCTCGACTTCTTCGCGAAGTTGTTCGAGGCGAGCTTCAAGGTCCGCCACCCGGGTGCGGGCGGCTTCGTCGTCGGCGGTGAGCTCGGCGACTTCGGCAGCGAGCGTGCGGACTTCGTTCTGAAGTTCGAGAACGGAAGTGCTGC
>JANPAU010000053.1:0-2201 GCA_031430055.1 Akkermansiaceae bacterium
GACTCGCTCACCTTCGGAGCACGTTTCCTCAAATCCTATCCGCGCAGCATCAAGGCGCTCGAAGGCCGCGCCCGCGTCGTGACGATCGGCGGCACCACCAAGGCATCCCCCGACGGCACTCTCGCCATCACGGGTGCGGATAGTGCATTATTGTTAGTAGACATCCGCCTGCTCATGAACGCCGAGATATCCGAACAAAATGCTCTCAAGACCAAGCTCGCTAACATCTCCACCGACTACGCCGCGTTGTTGAAATCCCACGCCGCCATTCACGGCGGACTCTTCAACCGCATCAAGCTCGACCTCGGCGGTGGCGCGGACCATCAGAAAGCCACCGAGCAATTGATGGAGGAAAACACCTTTGAAAAAATCAACCTCGCGTGGCTGGAGAAACAGTTCGATGCCGGCCGCTATAACATCATTTGCTCCACCGGCGAACTGCCGCCGAATCTTCAGGGCGTGTGGGGCGGCACCTACGTTCCCGGCTGGGCCAGCGACTACACCCACAACGGCAATGTCCCCTCCGCCATCGCCGCCAACTGCATGGCCAACACGCCGGAGTTGATGCTTCCATACATTTCCTACATCGAGTCACTCGTCCCCGACATGGAGCTAAACGCGAAGCACTTCTTCGGCTGCCGCGGTGTCGTGCTGCCCTCGCGCACCTCCACCCACGGCTATAACAACGCGCTCGTCGATAGTTTCGCTGGCGGCATGTGGGTCGCCGGTGCGCCATGGGCCGCACACTATTTCTACGACTACTACCTGTATACCGGCGATGAGGAATTCCTCGCCGAGCGCGCGCTGCCATTCATGGAAAAAGTCGCAGTGTTCTTCGAGGACTTCGCCTATGAAGGACCGGACGGAAAATATATCTTTTCACCCGCCCAATCGCCCGAGAACTGGCCCGCCGGGTCCGACTCACAGGCCACCTTCAACGCCACCATGGACATCGCAGCAGCCAAGGAATTGTTACGAAACACCATCGCAGCCTCGCGCAAACTCGGCCGTAACGCCGACAAGATTCCCGTCTGGGAAAAGATGCTATCCAAAATTCCAGAATACTCCGTCGAGGAAAACGGCATCATCAAAGAGTGGCTCACGCCCAAGCTGGGAAACAACGATGCCCACCGCCACTCGTCCCAACTCTATCCGCTATACGACGACCTGCCACACGAGATCGCCAACAGCCCACAACTCCGCAGCGCCTTCATCAAGAGCGTAGAAGACAAACTCGAGCGCTACTGGAAAGACAACAAGCGCGGCTACATGTCCTTCGGCATTGTCCAACTCGGCCAAGTCTCGGCCAGTCTCGGCCACGGCGAGATTGTTCAACGCTGTCTCAAGCATCTCGTGAACGGCTTCTGGCTCAACAACCTCGCCTCCATGCATAACCGCCGCGCCCTCTTCAACATGGATATCAGCGGCGGCCAGCCATCCGTCATCATCAAGGCGCTTGCCGATTCATTTCCCGGGAAAATCCGCCTACTACCCGCCCTGCCGAAAGCCTGGGACAAAGGCACCATCGAAGGAATCCTCTGCCGCAGCGTGATCACCATCAAGCGCCTGCACTGGGACAAAAATCAAGTCGAGGTAGAGATGACCTCCGCCAAAAACCAAGAGATTATTCTCACGCTGCCCGCCGCAATTAACGAAATTAAAGGTAAAGGCGCCGCCGTTGCGGACGGCGCAAATACCAGCGAATGTAAGCTTACCCTGCTCGCTGGCCACAAGGTCTCGCTGCAGATCACGCTGCGGTGATTAAAATGTCTGGCGCCCCCCCTTCAAGGTCAACAGTCCCAAACAACGAACTTTACGAGCCAAAGTGAGCCCCAGGATCGCGGACTCTGCGACTCAAAATCGTTAGGTAATTAGACAGTTAGAAAAACGTGATTTGCGTTGTGGCGGCGACCGCAGAAAATATCAAACCCGCACCCGCAAGTCTCTTATACTCCAAAGAACTCCCGCCGCCACCGCTCCACTCCCTCTCATCCGCCGCGCGCCGTCCTTCCGTTTGACCGTGAACCGCTCCCGCGCACTGGCGAACGCCTCGTTCACAAACTCCTTGCTACCAATCACAGCTCCATCCGTGAAGTATCTCACCCGGCAACGCAGCATGGTCGCCATCCTCAAGTCAGACAACACCGTCCCGTTCTTCTCCGCTTCCAGAGCCTCCGCCATATTCATCTGCGGTCGAACAA
>JANPAU010000054.1:0-3042 GCA_031430055.1 Akkermansiaceae bacterium
AAGGGCATAGACGAAGTCTCCGCTATCGCTGCGACTTCGCTATACCCTTTATTGTTCTCCTTTCTTAATTTTCGGCGTCACCTGCCGTTGAGTGGTGAGGTTGCTGCTAGCTATAATAAAATATATGAAATCAAGCATAGAAATAAGGGTAGTCGCACAAACAGGAGTCGCGCACTACGTCATCACTCCCGACTCGGGGCAACTCCTCCCTCAATGGTATCTAGCTCACTTTCGAGATCGTCTAGGGGAGGTAGCATGTGAATTACCTCAGCCTTCCTCCCCTCCGATTCTTTGTATTCCCTGGTCGCTACCCGATAATCCGATCCCTTGGTTGGATGCGGATCTGTCTCGCTTAGCTCGAATGGAATCATAAGCTGCCAAGTTCGATACAGATCGTAGTCAGACGGAGGAAGCTCAAAATCAAAAGACCCATCACTGCGAGCGCCTACAATCCACCAACCTACGCGATAGGTGTTGTCGCTCATTTGGACGGTTGCATTTATTGATTGGATCATGGTGGTGTGATATTATTTATTTTGGAGAACGTATAAAGTGAGCGCACCGGCCAGCAAGTGGAAAGCAACCGGCCATGCGATTGAAAAGCTTATGGCCGGTTGCCGCTCCACGTCTTGTTCGGCTCTTCTATATTACGGTCGGGGAGAGATTCACTTCCGCAGCGGCGGAAGATCCCTTGACTAGCTTAATCACCGTCAAGACATCCGCTTTGTTGGTGTATCCCTCGCCATGAGCAATCTTCTCACCATTGGCTGCTTTCAGGTGCCAATACCAATTACCATTCTGACCTTTCCAGTATTCGTATTTCATATTTTATTTTTATTATGCAACAGAACAAAAAATTCGTGTGCCAGTATAACTATCTAGGAAAAAAATGGGTAATTCACATCGACGCCGCGAATCATGCGGATGCCGAAAAACGCGCCGAACGGCTAGGCACTCTTGAAGTTCTCGGCGAACTTGGCGGAGAGGTTGCGGCTGTAATTCCTGGTGCATCGTGGATGGTGCGGTTGAAGGTGTGGCTTCTTAATTTTCTGCCGAACAGTTTTATTATCCCACTGGCATATCGGATGAGGCTGATATGCGGCAATGTCTTTCGTGGACTATGAAATCATGGATTTGATTTAATGTCAAAGGAATATGACGGATTCTAGGATAAACGGGACTTGGCTATTTTATTTAAGATATCTCAAATATCAGCATTTTACAAGCTTCTTGATATCTATCAGATTTAAGAGGTTTTTGACGTCTCAGAGCGCCGATGTCTGGTGTCAGTAAATAAAATTTCACAATTTCTAGTTTTTTCAATTGACGTTCATGTGAACACTTATTAGGTGTGTTCGTATGAACTTAAACACCAGTTCTAAGCCTCCAAAAATTCAACCCAAACCCGTTCCGAGTCGAGTTGCTGCGCCGGGATCCACCGGTTTATATGCGTGGGCTTGCGATTTAGAGGCCTCGCGGGATGTTGCGGAGAAGGACCAGGCTTCTTTTGCGATGGTTCTGGGATGGATGGAACGATTTCGGGCTTACATCGGTCTCGAGGCAGGGCGCGAGGCGTGTGCGCGGTTTTGGAAGGAACAAGTGAAAACAAAGCCACGGGAGAATTGGCAAACCGAGCAGTGGGCAGTGGCGATCCGCTGGTATTTGCGTTGGTTGGACAACCGCCATGTGACGGGCGGGGAGGTTAGGACACTGGAGGAGCGGGTGAGGAATGCAGTGGAAAGGGTAGGCACGCGGCGGGGATTGCTACCGCGAACGCGGGAAACTTATGGCCAGCGAGTGGCAGCTTACGCACGCTGGGTGGGTGATGCGCAGGAGATGCGGAATCCTAAACGGGGGCGGGACTTCCTAGAAATGCTGGTCGTCGAGCGTAGAGTGTCGTTTTCAACTCAAAAGCAAGCGCTCAACGCTTTGGTGTTTTTCTTCAAGGATGTATGCGGGATGGACGAGGTGGATCTGGAGGTGAAGTTGCGCAAGACGGACAAACGGATCCCGGTGGTGCTGGATGTGAAAGAAGTGATGGCGGTTTTCGACAAGATCGACGAGCGGTATGCATTGATGGCGAGAATCCAGTATGGCAGCGGGCTGCGGCTATCCGAGTTGGTGAGGTTGCGGGTGAAGGATGTGGATGAAGGCCGTGGAATCATCACCGTTTGTGAGGCGAAGGGGGATAAGCAGCGAACGACGCTCTTGCCGGAATCGCTGCAGGTCGAGGTGGCAGAGATCAAGGTGGGATTGAGAAAGGTGTTTGAGAATGACCGGGCAAGCGGGCTGGCAGGAGTCGCCTTGCCGGGGGCGTTCGAGCTGAAGGACCGGCGGGCGGGTAAGAAATGGCCTTGGCAGTGGTTTTTTCCGGCAGGAGAGCCGTCGTTCGACCCGCGAACCGGAGTGGAACGGCGCTATCATGTTCATGCAGAGACGTATTCGCGGGCAGTGCGGCGGGCGGTGGAAGAGGCACTGATCGACAAGCGGGCGACGACACACGCTTTTCGCCACAGTTTCGCGACGCATCTACTCGAAGGAGGAACGGATCTGCGGCGGATCCAAGAGCTCCTCGGTCACGCCGATGTGAAGACGACGGAAATTTACACGCACGTGGCGAAAGGAGTGGGAGCGATGGGCGTGGTGAGTCCGCTGGATCGGTTGTAGAGATTCTACAATTCAAAAATCAACAATCAGAGTTCGTCAATCGTCAATCGATGGTGTGCGGGCTACGGTTTGATTGACGATTGTTGATTTTGGATTTTGGATTGGGAAGAAGATGAATGAAAGCTGGGAGGAATGCCTATGTCACGGGGGTGAGGTGAAGCGTTTGAATGAGAATCTGGCGCTTCATTTCCCGATTTTTCTTCCGGGATCGGCTTGTTCTGCTTCACTCCCGCTATGAAATTGCAGCTTGCAGCACTGACGATGACGTTCGTTTTGGCTTTGGCTCCGGCGGCTTTTGCGGCCGGTAAGAAGGAGAACAAGGCATCTGTGACCTTCCACATGGAGACGGAAGGCACCGACAATCCGAAGATGATT
>JANPAU010000055.1:0-1662 GCA_031430055.1 Akkermansiaceae bacterium
AATATTCCCGGCCTGCCTCATGCCGAAATTGAGCTGGCCGCTCAAGAAGCACTCGCCCATGCCGCGCGGCTTTTCGATGCGGCGAAAGGCGACTTCACCGCCTACGCTGCCCGCGCTATGCGCAATACCTTGCGCGATCTCTATGAACGCCAAGTGCGGCATCACCAGCACCACGCCAGAAGCTCGTCTGCAAGAAATTCCCGCCCATGGCTTCCCTGCGCGATCTCGGCAGCATGAATGGCACGCACATCAACTTTTAGAAACCCGTCTCCGACGTCTGGAGCTTCGCCGCCTCCCTCTACCAACTTCTCACTGGAAAATTTCCCTACCGCTTCGATCCCAAGCGCGACCCCATCGACATCATCCTCAACGAAAACCCCGTCCCCATCCGCGACCGCATGCCCGGACTTGAAAAAACCTCGCCGCAGTCATCGACAAAGCCCGCTTCCCCGACGCAGGGAAATTGCAAGCCTCTCTCCTCAAGCTCAACCCCTGAGTCACAATCCACTCATGATCATCACCCTTTCGAATTTCAAAAATGCCATCTAAACCACGCAAGCCCAGCCCGAAATCATCGGAAGAGCCTCGCATCTCCCGCGGCCGCACCCGGCCCGAGGCGATTTTTCCGGTGGCACCACCAGCCTCGGCGTTACCAGAGGCCTACGCCGCCACACTTCAGGAGATCAAGACCCACCTCCGCAATGCCCGCATCCGTGCCATTCTCGCGGCCAATCCCATTGTCATCGAAGCGTATTGGCACACCGGGAAAATCATTCTCGCCCGCCAGCACGAAGCCGCTTGGGGAGCCAAAGTCATCGACCGCCTCGCCGCCGACCTTCAGGAAGCCTTCCCTGACATGAGCGGGCTGTCCTCGCGCAACCTTCTCTCCATGAAGCTCTTTGCCGAGGCATTCCCGGACGGCGCAATTGCGAAACAACCTGTTTCACAATTGCCCTGGGGCCAGATCATCCGGCTGATTCAAATGGTCAAAGACCCCGCCGCCCGCGAATTTTACATCCGCGAGACCCTCACCCACGGCTGGAGCCGCGCCATCTTGGAAATTCAAATTCAAAATCAACTCCACCTCCGCGTCGGCAAGGCCCAGAACAACTTCGCCCTCACCATGCCACCGGCGGAGTCGGACATGGCCGCCCAGCTTTTCAAAGACCCCTACCTCTTCGACTTCCTCGGCACTGCTGATCCCCGCCGCGAGGCAGAGGTGGAGCTGGCGCTCGTCGATCACATTCAGAAATTCCTCATCGAACTCGGCACCGGCTTCGCCTTCGTCGGGCGGCAAGTCCGGCTCGAAGTCGGCGGGGAGGATTATCCCCTCGACCTCCTCTTCTACCACCTCAAGCTCCGCCGCTATGTCGTCATCGAGCTGAAAGCCCGCGCCTTCACTCCGGGCGATGTCGGCCAGCTCAATCTCTACCTCTCCGCCGTAGACGACCTCCTGCGCCATCCCGACGACCAGCCCACCATCGGCCTGCTCCTCTGCCGGAAAAAGAACCGGCTCGTCGCCGAGTACGCCCTGCGCGGCTTGGACCAATCCATCGCCGTCGCCGCCTGGCAGACCCAACTCACCGAATCCCTCCCGGAGGAACTGCGCGGCAGTCTGCCCACCATCGAGGAAATCGAAGCCGAGCTGGCTGGCGACCTTCC
>JANPAU010000056.1:0-28630 GCA_031430055.1 Akkermansiaceae bacterium
CTTGCCGTCCTTGAGCCTGGGTTTCTTGAGCTCGACGAGCATGTAAATGGAACGCGGATCGTCCTTGTCGGTGATGGCGATATCGGCACGCTTTTTCTCACGACCGAAGCTGACGGAGTATTCGAGCTGGATGCGGTCGAGTGGGTAGCCGTAGTCGAAGTGGAGGACGCGAAGGTAAAGCTGGCGGACGGCCTCCTCCGGGGTGAGTTTGATTTCCTTTTCCCGTGAAAGACAGAGGATGTAGGGAGACTGCTTGCCGCGAATTTCCCTGAGGAAAATGGATTCTTCGAAGCTGGCAATCTGCTTCGGGGAAAACTGGGTGAGCTTGTAGTTGGAGTCCTTGAGGAGCTCGGTGAGAAAGAAGGTGGTGCTGGTCACGATGATCGGAAAGTTGATCGACTCATCGAAAATTATCCAGAATAATCAAACGATGTCACATTATTTTAAAAAGTGACACAAATTGTTTTCAGTCGTCTTTCCCTTCAAATGTTCCATCATTCTTCGGAAAAGACGAGAAGCTCAGTCAGCGACGGGAAAACCCGATCGGCGGCGGAGAAATCGAGCCCTGAAGTCACCCGATTCGGCACAATCCAGACGCGCATTCCCGCAGTTTTCGCCGCGTACATGCCGTTGAGCGAATCCTCGATCACCAGACAATCCTCGGGCTCCAAGCCAAGCCGCCTTGCGGCCTCCAAATATAAATCCGGTGCCGGCTTGATCTGCGGCGCATCGCCCCGGCAGACCACGGTTTCAAAATGCTCGGCAAAGGCCAATTTCTCTAACCACCCATCCACCCAGTGATGCGACGAGCTGGAAACCACCGCCCGCCGGATGCCTTGGCCCGTGAGGTTTTCGAGCAAAGGTATCACCCCGGGCATCGTCTTCTCGCCCGCGAGTTCTGCCATGATTGCGCCCTGTCTCTTGGCATCCAGATCGTGCCAGTCGAAGACCAAGCCCGAGAGTTCCTCCAAGTGGATTTTCGGCGACCAAGTGGCGAAGTCCGAGCCGATGCAGCGGGTGTAGACGTCGAGTGGTAAATCGTGGTCATGGGCTTGGAATATCGCCAACCATGCCTGATAGATCGCCCACTCAGTATCCACTAAGACTCCATCGAAATCGAACAACACCGCCGCAAAACTCATGTCGCTGAAATGCCTTGGGAATCGCGGTGCTGCAAGCTCGGATCGCGGATTTCAAGCCTTGAGGGTGAATTCCAAGGCCGCAAATACCCGCCCATTGAGCCGCGGCTCGAAGCCGTGCAGTCCCGAGTGATAGACCCGGGTGGTCACCGGCTTGAGTGAGTGCCGACCGCTAATTTCCCAGTGTTCCCCCGCTGAAAGCTCGCGGGTGCGGCCTTTAAAAACCTTGGGGCTGAGCGTCCCATTCGCTTTGCGGTGGAGAATCGCGTAGTCGAACATGACCTTCACTTTTCGTCGCGAGGTGTTCCGAATGATGAGATGGTAGCCGAGGTGATCACCGAGTTTTACCACTTTTTCAGATAGAGAAAACGCCTGAATCTCCAGCGCTTTCGCCCCGCCGAAACCATGCAATTCCAACGCTCCGGAATGACCGTTTTTCAAGAGCGTGCGACAAGCGTGGCGAGCGAGTTTGTCCAAACGTGGATCGTCTGGATTTGCCTTTTTCCAGCGGGTGAGAATCTCGATCACGAGCGTGGGATGGTGTTTGCTGAAATCGTTAAGGTGATTAGAAACGGAGAGCCGGACGTAGTCGCTGGGATCTTGATGGAGTTTTTCCAATAAACCCAAAGTGGGATGGGGGACTTCTAGCAATTCTGCTAAATTTCCACCCCACGGCAGCAACGGGCGACTGCCTTCCGAAACGAGGCGGCGCACATGAGGGTCGGGATGCTCACACCAAGCGTGCAATTGTTCCAGCGTGCGCTCCCGGTCATGCCTCAGGAAGGGCCGGATGGCGAACTCACCGGAGAAGCGACTCGTCATTTCCCGCAAGGCGACCATCGCATCTTCAAAATGCGCCAGTCCCCGCCGGGCGACGATTTCTGTGAGTGGCCAAACGAGAAAACCCCGCAGGCCTCGCGTGTCATTTTCATCCAGCGCAAGCGTCTCTAGCAGGATCGCAAACAATTCGGGCGGATGGGCGGGGAGACCCGCCTCGATGCGATCCGCGATCAAGTGCATCCGTTGTTTCAACTCCAGTTGCTCCAGCGCGTCTTCCAGTCCTTTGCAGAACCGTGGGACGGAAAAGGCAGGATACACCCGCTTCAAGCACTCTGCGATACACCGCGCCTTGGCGTAGGAAAATTCGTTTTTAAATGGCTCCATTGCTTAAGATTGCATTGATGTTTTCCTGGTGGTTAGGGCAGTAAATTGAGGCTGCCGTTTCAGTTCTTTGGGCTATAAACAGCAATGTGGCCACGCGAGGCAATCACCCATGATCAAAACCACCAGCAGAATCTGACATCGTGATGGATCCGTAAAAATGGAGGAGTCTATTCAGATGGCTCAGGGGTAACACCCGATTGAAAAGTCCACGATTGGAGCGGGATCGGGCAGAAAAAATTCCGCGCACCAATCGCAGTATATCTCGTTTCCGAGATTTGACAGGTCGTTTGTCCAAGTTTCTAGGCGACACACCTACGGCCCCGTTGGTCTACCTTCGCCAATCGCTTCCATGATTTCCTCAATCGAAACTTGCAAGGCCTTGGCGATTCTCAAGACGTTAGCGAATGAGGGCAATACGCTACCGGATTCAATATGTCCCAAACCCGTCCTGCTGATCCCGGACATTTGAGACAATTGATTTTGCGAAATTCCTCTCTCGGCCCGCACTGCACGCAGATGGGAAGTGACGGCCACTGTTATTTCCTCAGGCGTTCTCTGGACCACCCTTCACTAGAACCAGCTTGACGGATCGAGTTTGGATGTCCAAATAAGAGCATGTTTCTTCGGTATGTTTACTGTTTTGCCCTGATCGTCAATTTTAGCAAACTCTCGGCAGAGACGATTTTGCTGCCCATCACCCCCGCCCGCATCCTTGGCAAGATTGCAGACGGCACCCCGCCACCTCCCGCGCCACCTAAGCCCAAGTTTGTTATCTCCGACAAGGACGTTCTCGAAACCAAGACCCACCAGCAAGGCGGGCGCACCATCACCGTCCGCAAGATCAATCCTATCGCTCTGCCGCCACCGCAAGAACCCGCGCCGCAGATTGACCTTACCGACCCCGCCGTTCAGGAGCGCATCGCCAAGTTCCGTGCAGAGAATCACTACCACCAGATGCTGCTCGTCGGAGCCACCGTCTATCGTTTTAACGATTCGGCGCCTCGTTCGCTTGTCCAGATTTGGCCCCAGGCCCAAGGAAAGTCCGTGACTGTCTGGTCCTCTGCCGATTTTGCCCTGCTCTCCGGCTTTTCTACCTTTGTCGGTTCCTCGGGTGAGACGAATAGCCTCATGCTGATGTGGAGCGTTTCCAACTTGGACAATCGCACTGCTTTCTATGCGAAATTTGCTAGCCAGTTTAAAGCCCCAGAAATTCCCGAGTTCCCACCCGGGAAAGCCACTTTCATCATCAGCGCGGGAGAAGCCACCCCGGAGACCCTCGCCTCACTTCAGTCCCTTCACGACCTCTACAACAACGAGTATGAACGTTTCAAAACCGCTTACGAAGGCCGCGAACGCGCCCAAAGCCTACATGAAGCCGAGCTGAAGGCCAACCCACCCAAGCCCAAGGACATTGTCCTCAACTACTGGCGCATTGATTCTAAAGTTCAGCCCAAGGCGAAAGGATCTGCACGATGAAGCGACTTCTTTCCATCCTCCTGGTTTCCGGTGCTTGGCTTCTGGCCTATCCTAACTCTTACGCCATGGTCGATTCTAATGAAAATGACATGAGTGATGTATGGGAGAAGAATTACAACTCCAACCAGCTTTTCGCTCCTTCCTTCCTCCCGCTCGATGATGCCGACGGTGACAGCATCTCTAATCTGGAAGAATCTCTCGCCGGCACTGACCCGAAAGACGGCAAACCACCTGATGGATTCCTCCAGACTGAGGTGATTCACTCACCCGCCGTTTATGTCAACGGTGACGATGGTCCCGAGGTTTTTACCCCTGAAGCATTCTCTATCTCATGGGCCACTGTGCGCGGGAAACGCTACACTTTGCTCTACTCACTCGATCTTTCAGCAGACAGTTGGGTTTCTATCGGCAACTCCTATTTTGGCCATGGCTACGAGATCACAATTTCCGTCGCACCCACACAGACCAGCGGCGGCATACCGGACAAACTCTTCTGGCGTGTCGCCGTGGATGATATCGACACCGATGGTGACGGCTTCAATGACTACGAGGAATATACACTCAATACAGACCCATACGTTGCAGACAGAGATGGTGACGGGCTTCCCGACGAATGGGAGGTCGCATACGACCTCGACTTGGATGATAACGGAACCCTTGACTCCAGCAAAGGTCCCAATGGTGATCTAGATGGCGATCTTCTCATAAATCTTGAAGAGTATTACTACAACGGTGATCCCCGCGATGCCGATACCGACGACGATCATCTAGGCGACAGAAGCGAAGCCTATGAATACTACACCTACGTCGATTTGGCAGATTACGACTCCGACGGTCTAGATGACGGGGAAGAAATATTACGAACTATGCCAACAGATCCTAGGAATTGGGATAGTGATAATGATACCTTGAGCGATGGCGCTGAGGTAAAAACACACGGAACAAATCCTTCACTTCAAGACACCGATGGCGATACCCTGCGCGACGATTGGGAAATCCGCTATGTTTTCAATCCTCTGGAATCCGCCGACGGACCGACTGATCCTGACGGTGATGGTCTGAAAAACCCAATCGAGCAACTGCTACGACTGCACCCGCGGGACAACGACACCAATAACAACGAAACTCTGGACGGTGCCGAAGATTCCGATAAAGACAACCTCACCAACTTGTCGGAAGTCAGCATCAACCCTACCAATCCCACCGATCCTAGCAAGCACGACACCGACGGCGATGGTCTGCCGGACGGCTGGGAGCGTCTATACTTCCTCGATCCTAAAGACACCGTTGGCTCTAATGGTAGACACGGCGATCCTGATGGTGACTTGCTCGAAAATTTCGACGAATATCTCAATTCCACATCGCCCATTCTCGCCAGCAGCGACGGGAACGATGGTGCTAACGATTACCAAGAAGTCCTGCTCGGCACCGATCCCAATGTTTTCAGCGACGGGGGCGGTGGCGGAGGAGGAGGTGGAGGTGGAGGTGGAGGAGGTGGAGGTGGTGGTTTTATTGCACCCAGCGATCCCGTTGAAGAAGCCACCTTCCGAGTCGGAGGAGACTACGCCTCTTGGAGGATGGAGATCGAGGGGAAGGGTCCACGAGACCACCGCAAGCTTCTTGCAGTGAGCCCGCAATATGGCGAGTGGGAGGACAAGAATCATAAAATACGTATCAACAATTCATATGAGATCACCCTTCATCATACCGGCTCACGCCCGGAGGACGATCCGCCTTGGTATTGTTGGGAGGCCGGAATTTCCACTGCCCAATCCGCCTCGACGAGAGCATTTGCTGGGAATCCACTACCTTTGGATCACACGTTTGCCCAAGCATTCGCACGAAGCGCTTCCCGGGCTGATGAGTTTTTCATGCATGGAGAGGACGACCGTTGGATCATTGACAACCGAGAAGGAGTGATGGCCCCGCACACCCACTCAGAAGGTGAGAACCTCGTAGAAGGCAAAAAGGCCAAGATGATACCCGTCGCCATCCGCGATAACATCGAAGCCACTGGGGTTGATGCCACCTCGATCACCGCTAAAGATGATGACCCCGGCTATCAGGATAAATATTGGATTATGGCTCCCTCCGGTGTTGTTCCTCCGGGTGTTTTCGGAGCTGGAACGGATTGTTCAAATGACATGCATTTTGTGATCCCACTCACCCCACAGGCTGTCTTGAAAATCGAAACCCAGCAAGCAACGCCCGCACCCACCACCGTGACACTGCGCCCCACCCAGGCGAATGCGCCTATTGATCCTCTTTGCTCGTGGCACGGCACTGTCTCCGATACTCAGGACGAGACGCCCGTGTTTAAGATCGGCACGAACGAGATCACAGTGGACCTACCTATCCGGGTAAAGGTCATGAAAAGACGAATTGTGAATGTGATTTGTTATATGGTGAGAACGCCGGGAACCTCAATAAATATTACCACTTGCGGGAAAGCGTCACTCGAAGCTACCCTCAATGGAATTTACGGTTCTCAAATTAATGTCTGGTTTAACGTTGTTGTTAAACAACCGACCGTCACCGTTGTTGACTTCGACATAAATGGGAATGGTTGGCTAAATCCTATAGAAGTTAGCGGAAACCTAGCTGCGGAAGGGGCTAAAATTATTAGTGAATCTCCTAGAGATCCGGCTGGAGACATCCACGTATACTATTCTAACTTTTACGTTGGAATATCGACAACGCCCCCGCGGGAACCGGGAGAGGAAATCGAATCGGGAATTCTGGCGGCTACTCCGAACAACGGTAATAACATTTTTGTTTCTCCACGTGGATTTTCACATAATGAGACAACGACTACAAAAATGCTAGCGCATGAGATTGGGCATGTGATGTTAGGTTCTGGTCATCCTAATGAAGGGGACGGAGTAGCACCGTTAAATGGGACGCTTACCATTGAGAGGTTAATGTATTCGACTTCACATTCAATACCTAGTGCCAAATTACTTGTCAAAACCGAGTGGGACAAAGCAGATACTTGGCTGACAGCGAGATCAAACGGAGATAATTGATGCAAATGAAGATAGCAATTATTCTTCTTGTGTGTGCGTTCACACCCAAGGTCTTAGCCTCTCCAGCAGAGTGGAGCGAAGATGGCAGGAAGATAGAGAGAGAACAAATCCAATTATGGCGAGGCATTTTTGAACGTTCAACTAGGCTTCCCGGCGAGGAGTATACGAATACCCTGGCAGACGGACTACGTAAAATGGGGCATTGGAAATCCTTTGATAACCATAGTCCAGAAGTAGATGAATTGTTTGAAAAGATACAGAAGGAGCTCTTGATGCTTCCAAATCTACCTCAGAGTTATGTGGATTCCGTCGAAACAGAAAGGTTGAACCTAAAACCCCGTGATCACACTGGGAAGTATGATTCTTTCAGGCATTTGATAATAAATGAAATTTTAGTCCATCTTCCAAGTCCTGATACAGTAAAAGTCTTGGGGGACTATTTATCTGATGAGCGAGACTTTGAGGCAGCGGTGCTAGCAAAAAACGCAGTTTGTGCTGCAGGCGGGCGAGCATCAAACTCTCAACTTGCGGTAAATAGTCTTCGCCAACTTGGAATCAGAAATCCTCCAGTAACAAGAACAGACTATACGAACTATGGAAATTCAGAGCCTTGGAAAATCTGGTATGAAAAAATTAAAACTGGAGTAGTTACATTTTCCTTCGTCGGCCAAAAAGTGGAATACCGCTTCAAGCCCGATGGCACTTGGGAAACTCTAGCCATGGACAATCCACCGGATGACGGACCAAGGCCGACCAAGCCAATCAACACGAATGGACAAAGGCCTGATAAAAAACAAAATCCCTTCGTCGCATCTCAGGAGCTAAAGCCGCTTGGCAATTCGTTGCCTTGGATCGTAGGTGCGATTGTTTTTTTGATAAGCGGTGCGGCATGGGTTGCCGTGAGAAATGTCTTCTCGAATTCGCGCTGATTGATCGGATTTTCTATTGAGCGTACCTGGCTAGAGGTGGCTTGTTCACCAGCTATTGCTTTAGACTTCTGGCGGCTGGATACAGTCTTCCGTAATGTAGGCGGCGAGGCGGGCGGCGACTTGTTGGTTAAGGTCGAAGAGTTGGGCGAGGAGATCGGCCTTGGGGGTGAAGCCGTAGGCGGCGAGCACGGCAGCATCCAGCGCGGCGTGGGCGTCCTTGAGCGGATTGGTGCCGGGGAGTTCGAGGGTGCGATAGAGCGCGCGCAGCCCGCCCTTGAGCTGCGGAAGGTTTGCAGCACGGATGCGGCGGACTTCCCGCCCGGCCGCGGCGACTGCGGAGATGGCTTTCTCGCTTGGATCTTGCGGCCATGTCCGCTGTCTTGCAACCGAGCTTCCCGACCATACTTACAACCGCAATTTCACAAGACCTTACTAAATTTTTTGTGGTGCTGAGATACAAGGCTACTTTTTTTACGGCTAGTTATTCGATATTC
Organism: Akkermansiaceae bacterium; assembly: GCA_031430055.1. Classification (GTDB taxonomy): domain Bacteria; phylum Verrucomicrobiota; class Verrucomicrobiia; order Verrucomicrobiales; family Akkermansiaceae; genus Luteolibacter. Next base: position 8,229 of record JANPAU010000056.1, read on the forward strand.
TGCAACGTCGTCGCAAAGCATTGCATGAGGTTGGGTTTCCTTGATGAGACCGTCTGCCACAAGCAACGATTTCAAAATGTAAGAACCAACTCCGTAAGCCACGGGCGGTGGGACTGCATTTCCAATTTGGCCGCGAACATCGCCCCTATTTCCTTCAAAAACGTAGTCATCGGGAAAACCCTGGATTCGCGCAGCTTCTCGCGGTGTAATAGGTCTGTCCTTAAGTGGATGACCATATCTTCCACGGGTGAAACTGTCGAAACCACCGGTGATGGTAGGGCACAATCCATCCCATACTAATCGTCCAAAGACATCTGGCCAGCCGCCCTTCTCAGTGTCAACCCTGCGGTGACAGGGTAGGCGCATGGTTTCTGGGATATCTTTCCAGCCCCCTCCTTGTGGCACGTGTGAAAAGCGGAGAACATTCAACTCACTTACCTTCGCGTTCTGGTGGTTGGCCACACGGGGATGAACTGAGTAGTCCTTGGGTGGTTCAGGAAGTCCCTTCAGTGCTTCTCCTACAGTGGTCTGCGAACTCACAATTCGATCAGGAAAGAAAAACGCACCTGCTACATCACGGCGACGCCCGACCACGAGGAATCGTTCCCGAGCTTGCGGTAAACCAAATCTTGATGAATTGATGAAATATGGGGAAATTTCGTAATCGCTGAACGTCTCATGCATCATCGCTACATAGTGTTTACCGCGCTTTTGTCCGAAGATGGCCACATTCTCGAAAAAGAAAAAGCGCGGTCGATACTTTGTCTGTCGCCTTGTGAGTTTCGGTAAGGATGAGCTGCCGGATTATTTTTCCAAGCCATGCCCTTGGAGTAGTTGATCAATCTGGCCTCCTTCTTGCAACAGGTCGTCAATTGTCAATACCTTTACCGGTGAAGACACGGAATTTAAGTTGAGATAAAGGGCGGGGGCGTCTAGATAGTATACATTCCAAAGGCTCACGCCATGCAATTGGTAGAGCTGCCATTGCCGTCGCGGGCAGCTTTCGATGACTTCATTTTTCATGGTGTCCAACTTGGTTTCATCGAGAATGATGGGCATTGTCAGAAATTTGTTTACTCCATAAACGCCGTCCAAGGTTCTTAGATAAGTCAAAATTTGTGTGCTCTTGTCACGGCTGGATATTTTGACAGGGAAGTGTAATCTTGGTTTATCGCTACCGAGGTCAAAGATAAAATCTGTGGGTAGCATCCCTTTCACACCAATATTGAGCAGCCAATATGCTTTCTCTGTTTCGACCTTCAAGACCGCTTGCACTAGCGCAGCACAAAGCCACTCAAAAATCTCCCGACGCTTCCTGCTAGAATTGGTGGTTACTTCGATGGCGGCACAACATGCGATCATGACGGTATAGACGGCAGAGGTAATCTCCTGAGATTTCAACGAATGCCGTTCGGAATTGAGAATGGAGTTGAATATCCGGGTGCTCCTCTCCAGTTCACGAGAGAACAATATCGAATTTACCGGACAAGATTTATATCCAGTCCGCCTGCTTTCAAAAGCAAAATAGGAGTTGGACGAGTTTTTTGAATTTAATTGCAGATTCCAGCAATTTGATAGAACAAGCCCAGCAGCCTCAATCAAAAATCCGATGTGTGCATGGCATGATGTTCCAAAACCGGATTTGGTCACGTTTCTTTTCAACAGTTTATAACAGAGTTTCATGGTTGATTTTGTGTGGGTCTTCGTCATGGAGGGCATTGGAGAAAATTACATTTTCGTCACCATCGCCTCCCCCTTATACACGAATTTCAGCAAAGAGGGTGAGGACCATAGTCCTCAGGACCGTTGCATGGGCATTCGCGTCAGATTAAGACCAAGATACCTGATTTCACGCGGGAAGAGTTTGCTTATCCTGTTCGACTTCCCCAGATCGGGTTCGAAGGCAGCTAGCTCGGCGAGATTGTGGGCCTTGCCAAGGTTGAACGCTTGCTTTCATGCCCTGAACTCGATTTCCACCGACCAGCGGGTGCGGTAGATCGCGGCGATCAGAAGGCGGTAATCGTCGTTCAATCAAATTCCACAGTTAAATTCGATGAATTCATTTCCGAGGCAGGATAGTGCGATCATAACAATCGCGTGCCTTGCGAAATTGGCCTTTCCCTAGGACTGTTTTAGAAGGATAAACCGGGATGCGCTGGTCTCGCGACGAACTCCTGATATTACTCAATCTCTACCACAAAATTCCATTCGGAAAAATCAGTGCTCGTCAGCCTGTGATTGTGGATTTGGCAGAACGTCTTGGCAGAACACCTGCCAGTGTTTCCATGAAAATGGGCAACCTTGCTTCCTTTGACCCCGCTCTCAAACTTCGTGGCATACGTGGACTCACGGGCGCAAGCATCCTTGATGGGGAGGTATGGCAGGAGTTTCACACAAATCTCGAGGAATTCGTACCGCTAAGTCAGGAACGGTTCGACGCACTATTTGTCGGAAACGACGGCGAAACCACCGATGTCATTCCAGGTATAGGCATTTGCAAACGCAAAATTCCTCGCAACGGAATAACCGAAACGGCGGCTTTTACAAAACAGCGCCGGGGACAAGATTACTTCCGCGATATAGTGCTCAACAATTTCGCCAACCGCTGTGGCCTCACCGGCTTGCCTGTCCGGGAACTTCTCATCGCATCCCACATCCTGCCTTGGCGTAACCACGAATCAGAAAGACTCAACGTCCAAAATGGCATCTGCCTCAATCGCCTACATGACGCGGCCTTCGACCAAGGACTCATGAGCTTTGATAAGGAATTTAAAATGATTCTGTCTTCAAGGCTACGCGCTCACTTGCCGCAGCAAGCGATTGAAGTTCATTTTGAAGTATATGAAAGAAAACCGCTCGAATTACCTGATGATGCATTGCCTCCGGAACAATCATTTCTCTCGGCTCACAGAACTCGATTCAAATTCTTATGAGGCCGGAGACATAACTTGATTCGAAAAAACTTGAGGTCGTTGAAATCTGTCTCCCGTGGCAATGGAGGCTCTACTAAATGCACATTGCCGTTCTTTGGAACGTCTGTTACCTAGATGCTCCCACATCCTATTTGGATCTAGATACTAAGTTTCCACGGATCGGAGTATCGACTATCGGAGATGCTTTGAAAAACGGCGGGAGACTAAACGAGCTTCTAGCATCTCACAAGTTATTGTGAACTAATACCCAAAGTAAAATAGTTTTGCTCGCTGGCAAGCGAACCCGATTTCGCCTTGCAGCGAATAAACCGAACTTAGGTGGATGATGTTTTGGAATCATCCAGCCTCCGGCAACTCTTTCAATGGGATCCATCTGTCGTGCGGATGCAGAGGAACAACAAAACAGCTCCATTTGTGAAAAATGAAGCTGTTTTGAAATAGTGAAGGTGCTCAGTCGATCAAGGGGCGGGTGGCGGAGTTACCTCCGGCCCGCTGCCACCGGTGCGGTGGATGCGGGAGGCGGTGGCCCACTCTGCGAGGATCTCGGAATCTCGGCGGAAGCGGTTTTTCACGGAGGTGCTGAGGCTTTTGATGAGGTCGCGGGCTTCCTTGACGAGGGTGCGGTTGTGGGCGTTGTCGCCGATGTCTTCGATGCGGTCGTCGGTCTGTTCGGACTTTTTGCCATCGATGGCGGCGAGGTCGGTTTGAAGATCGGCGACGAAATCGGCAGGCATGGAGTAGGCGATGAACTTGGCGGCGGTGGCGGGGACTTGGAGTTTTTCGAGAAACTCGATGGCGGTGGTGATGATTTCCCGGTGGGTGTCGTCTCCAAGGCGGAAGTCGGCGGCGAATCCGGGTTCTTTGCGGGCGATGGAGCGGGCGGTCTCCGCGATGGCTAGGAGGTCTTCCCAGACTTCATCGAAGAGGTGGTTGCGCGCTCCGGTGGCGGGACTGGCTGGGGTGCCGGGTTTGGAATCGGAGGGAATCAACTCGGCGGCGATGGCTGCGCTGCGGGCGAAGTCGGTGGTGGCGGTGCTGCCTGCGGGGAAGGCGGCGAGGTGGGAGACGGCGAAGCGGTTGATGCGTCCGAGGGTCTCGATGACGGCGTTGTCTTTGTCATTCATGGCGGTGTGGGATGATGGGGTCGTAATTTTTCTGGAACTTCAGAGGCACTATCAGCTTTGAGGGAAGTTGCAATTGGCAAGTTCCGAGAGGAAGTGAGCTGGCGGGTGATTAGCTGATGATTTCATTGGAAATCAATGATTTGTGGCTCGGATTACGATGTGGAAAGCACTTGAAATGGATGTGGAAGCTACCGGAGATCGATGTGAACAAGGGCGGGGGCGATGTGTCGGAAGCGGAGATCGATGTGAACACCTCCCGGTCCTGAAGTGGAGAGCATCTGATGGTGATGTGGGTAAGCTTGGAGGGTGATGTGGAGGGTGCCGGGGGTGCTTCGGCAGAAGGAGCGGGCGATGTGGCAGTAGCGGAGGGTGATGTGATTCTTGGTGGCGACCGATGTTTTTAAATGGCTCCATTGCTCAGGGTTCCATGCTTTCCAACAGCTTTTTCGCCTGGGCTTCGGCTTCATCCATGGGCAGCCCCGCAGGAACTCCGGGCCGGAGATGGCGGGTCCTGGTGAGCCAGGCGAGTTTCAGGAGTTCACTGCGACGGCTGAGAATAGCGAGCGCGTCGTCGTTCGGAAGCTTCGGTGAGCCGGGAAGTTTCAAAATCGGCCAGAGCTGGCGCTTGATGGAATCTGCGATGAAGTAGTGGCCTTCTTCTCCGGGGTGGATGCCGTCGGTGGCGTAGATGAATTGCGGATTACGGGATTTTTCGGCAGCGACTGCTTGCTTGAGATCTGGGCGGATGTCGATGACCTGCCAGCCGCCAGTGCGGCGGGAGACGAGCCATTCGCCATAGGTGTCGAGCACGGCGTCGTAGCGATTCGGATCGTCCGCAGGCTTGTCGGCGTGGTGGAGAGGAGGGGTGATGAAAATGATTTTGCCGCCCTGACTCTCGACGGCGGCTTTCAATTTCCCGATGCCGTCCTGGTAGGCCTTGAAGCGGGAGTCTTCGAGCGGCAGGTAAATGCCGTCGTTCATGCCGTAGCAGGCGAGGACGAGAGTGGGCTTGAAGGCGTTGAGAATGCGATCAAGCCGCTCGTGGAGACAGGGGCGCGGGAATTCCCCGCTGGCGTGACCCGGCTCGGACAAGCCGGAGGTGGTTTCGCTGCTGAGGCCGAAGTTCACGATTTCCGCATGGGAAAACTCCGGGGTCGCCCGCAGTGCGGCCTCGACCCGCGTCGCCCAGCGGCCGTCGAAGGTGATGCTGTCGCCGAGAATCGCGACCCGCAGCGGGGCGGCTTGCGCGGGCAGGAAAAGGATCAAACCCGTGAAGAGACTGATTAAAGAAAGGAATTTCCGGGTCATGAATGGTGGTCCATGAACGAAATGCGCGGGCTGGCTCTTTCGGAAAATTCACCAATCGGCTTGCCAAGTCCACCCTCGCCAGCCTAGTCCCTCAGCCCACAGCCGCGCAACGGCCTCATATTACCATGGGAAAAACACTCATCATCGCCGAGAAACCTAGCGTCATGACGGACCTCAGCAAGGTTCTCACCAAGGTTCTCGGCAAATTCGAAAAGAACGGCTCCGGTCGCGATATCTTCTTCGAAAACGACACCGCCATCATCACCTCCGCCGTCGGCCACTTGGTCGAACTCCGGATGCCGATGGGCCCGAATGGTAAAAAACTCGCTTGGAACTTCAGCGTCCTCCCGGCCATCCCTGACAAGTTCACCCTCGATCCCATCCCCGATTCTGAAGCCCGCCTCAAGCAGGTGCTCAAGCTCGCCAAGCGCAAGGACGTCAGCGACATCGTCAACGCCTGCGACGCCGGCCGGGAAGGTGAACTCATCTTCCGCTACATCATGGAAATCGGCGAAATCGCCAAGCCCGTGAAGCGCCTGTGGATGCAGTCGATGACCAATAACTCGATTCTCGAAGCCTGGGAAAACCTCCGCCCCGGCGACTCCATGAAGCCGCTCGCCGATGCCGCGAAGTGCCGCTCCGAGTCGGATTGGCTCGTCGGCCTTAACGCCACCCGCGCCCTCACTTGCTTCAATTCCCGCCACGGCGGATTCAACATCACCGCCGCTGGCCGCGTTCAAACTCCGACACTCGCCATTCTCGCTCAACGAGAAGCGGAGATCCAAGCCTTCAAGCCGACCGCTTACTTCGAAGTCCACGCGACCTTCGGCGTCGAGGCCGGCGACTATCTTGGGAAGTGGATCGATGAAACTTGGAAGAAGGACGAGGCCGCCCCGCTCTCCAAGCCCGAGCGGATCTGGGACAAGCTCACCGCAGAGGCGATCCAAGCGCGTTGCCAAGGTAAAACCGGGAAAGTCAGCGAGGAGAAGAAGGCCCAGTCGCAGATTTCCCCGCAGCTTTACGACCTAACCACACTCCAGCGCGAAGCACCGTTTTCCGCCAAAGGCACGCTCCAGATCGCCCAAGCGCTTTATGAAAAGCACAAGATGATCACCTACCCGCGGACCGATTCTCGATATTTGCCCGAGGACTACACCGGCAACGTCCGTGAGACGATGGCAGACGTGGGTAACAGCGATCTCGACGTCGCGAAATACGCCAAAGCCGTGCTCTCCGGCAGCGACGAAAAAGGCCCGCGCCTTCATAAATCCCGCCGCGTTTTCGATTCCAAGAAAGTCTCAGATCACTTTGCCATCATCCCGACCGGTAAATTCTCAAAACTCAGCGAGGCCGAGCAAAAGCTCTACGACATGATCGTCAAGCGCTTCATCGCCGTCTTCTATCCATCTGCCGAGTTCGAGCAGACGACTCGTCTCACTCGGATCGAGCAGGATTGCTTCAAGACCGAAGGCCGGATCCTGGTGAAACCCGGCTGGCTCGAAGTGTACGGCCGCCGCCCCTGTGTCGCCGCCGGAAAGGACGAACTCGTCCCTGTCCGCGCCGGAGAAACCGCCCACGCCGACCCTGTCGATGTCCTCGCCGAGGAAACCAAGCCGCCCGCCCGGATGACCGAGTCCACGCTGCTCTCCGCGATGGAAGGTGCCGGAAAACTCATCGATGACGAAGCCCTCCGCGAAGCCATGGCCGAGCGCGGCCTCGGCACTCCCGCCACCCGCGCGGCGACCATCGAGGGCCTCATTTCCCAGAAATACCTCGCCCGAGAAGGCCGCGAACTATTCGTTTCCGGCAGCGGCATGAGATTGATTTCCCTCGTCAAAGAAATGGAAATCGAAGGCCTCTACTCGCCCAAACTCACTGGCGACTGGGAGTTCAAGCTCCGCCAAATGGAGCAGGGTAATCTCCAGCGCAGCGATTTCATGAAGGAGATCATCGCCTACACCAACGAGATCTGCACCAAAGCCCGCTCCGCCGCCGATCTCGCGAAAAGCGAAGTTTTCCCCGATCTCAAAGTCACCTGCCCGATCTGCGGCGCGCCTGCGCTCAAGCAAACGGAAGCCACCTATGAATGCCGCGAGCCCGAGTGCAAATTCAAGGCCAAGAAACACATCGCCGGGCGCCTGCTCACGGAAGAAGAGGCCATCCAACTCTTCACCACCAAACTCGTCGGCCCACTCACTGGCTTCCGTTCGAAGTTCAACAAACCCTTCGATGCCGCGCTCGAAATGGACGTGAAATTCAAGATCAACTTCGTCTTCGAAGGCGACGACCGCGACGGCCCACCCGAGCTCACCGAGGAGCAACTCATCGGCGAGGCGAAAACCGAAGAGGGTAAATCCTACAAAGTCTACGCCACCGACAAGGCCTATCACGTCCCCGAAATCGTTACCAAGAAGGACCCTCACGGCATCCGCATCGGTAAGTCGATCCTCCAGTGCGAAATCCCTAACGAGCAAATGCTCAAACTCATTTCCACCGGCAAGACCGACGTCCTCAAAGGCTTCGTCTCGAACCGTACCAAGCGCAAGTTCGACGCTCACCTCACCTTCGAGCCCAAGGATGGCAAGATCGGCTTCGACTTCCCGCCGCGCCCCGTGAAAAAAGTCGCCGCCAAGAAGACCGCGAAGGCGAAAGAAGTGTGAGCTAAAAAAGCCACTCTGCCCGACCCGCCGCCTTAAACCAAAAAAGGTGAGTGGCCATCAGGAGAAAGGGTTTTCAACCCCTTAGCGAAGAATCCGGCCTCCCGTGGCGGGGGGTGTGAAGCGAAGTTTCTACACAACGGGCTGGTCTCAGCCTGATGAATTTCCCTAGAAGCGCCGACTCAGCGTGACTCGGAAGGTGCGGGGTTCTGCCGGATGCAGGTGGACGTCATCCACGCCGATGGCTGGCTCGCCGGCGAGTCGGGATGGGTAGTAGTATTCGATGCTATTATCGTCTCGGCCTAGCAGATTTAGGCAATCAAGAGCAAGCTGCCAATCGTTTTTGCGGTAGCCGATACGGGCATTTACCTGCCAACTGGGCTGTGAATCTAGGCTGCCGTCTTCGACGAGGGGTCGTGCACCAAAGTATAAAGATCGAAGGCTGCCAAAAAAGCCGTCGCCCTGCCCAAAGGTGAGGCCAGTATTCATAGTGATAGGGACAGAGCCTGGGATCTCGTCGTCTGACCCGACATCCAGCAATCTGCCCTCACTTAGAGTAAGTTCATTGTCGACCACCAACCAATCCGTGGGCGTCCAGTAGGTGGACCACTCGATGCCGTAGCGCTCGGTGGCTGGGCCTGCCTCTGAGGTGCCAGCGTCGCCAACATAAAGTAGTTCAGAATCACTGTGGAGGTAAAACAATGCCAGCGTACTGACGATGCCGGGGAATGCCTCGGTGCGGGTTCCAAGCTCGAACCCATAAGTCCGGACTAACGGATCGACAGAGTCTGCCGCGAGACCGGTGACGGGATCTTGGGTGATCGTGACGCCACGCGCATCATTGCTATGGAAGCCCATTCCGGCGTTCGCATAAATGTCGGTTTCTGCCCAGGGTCCGAAAATGAGGCTTAGCTTCGGACTGATGATGCCATCGGTTTCACTCCCGGTATTGGCGGGGTTGTCGCTCTCCACATCGAAGTAAAATCCGTCTGCGCGGAGTCCTGGTTCCACGCGGAACCAAGAGTTCACGTGATACTTCGCCGTGCCATAAATGCCTAGACTGCTTTGTATCACATCGTCTTCCCGCACAGTGCTGAGGCGGGCTCTTTGCTTGGTGTTGTATAGGCCGATGCCATTGATGAAGTCATTGCGCGACTGGAGGCCAAGAGTGAATGAGTTTTTCTCTCCCATCTCCCAGGTCCGGTTCACTTCGCCGCCTGCGAACCAGCGATCATCCTTTTGCTCGAACTGGTCACCGTTGACCGGATCATTCAAGAAGTAGGTAAAGTTAGAAAAAACATCGAGATTGTATTTGCCGACATAGAAGTCTGCATGAGTTTTACCGTCGGTATTTTCGTGATCCCATGCGCCCATCAAGCTGTAACGGCTCGAGTCACCGCCCACGCTGTCATCCACATTTCCAAGGCGATTGATTCCACCGCTATCGATGAGCCGTTGTGGGATTTGATCGGTGGAATCCCAGTCGGCATCATAGGACTGTGCGGTTAGGCTGAAGGAATCTGGTCCGGACTGCTTGAAGTATTTGAGAAATCCATTGATGCGTTGTGCGTTTCCTTCCTGATCCCACGGACCGTCGTAGTAGTTGTATTCAAAGGCATAGGTGAGACCGGAGCGATCACTACTCGGCTTGATGAGTGGTCCAGACTTCGAACCCTTTTCGCTAGGTGGAGCCGGATTGGACAGATCGATGGTATCGGCCAAGAGTCCTCGATAGTAATTGTTCTCGCCGTAGCCGAAGAGTGCGATTCCTTGAGGGAGCATGTCGAAAAATCGAAATCTAGCAGCTCCCGCTGTGCTGAAATCACCGAGCTGGCCGTAAAATGGGCCTTTCCAGTAGTCCAGAGTTTCGACGAGTTCCGGAATGATCGGATTGATGTCTGCATAGCCTTGACCGTGGGCGTGGCTGGCGAAGTTGATGGGCTGGCCGTCCATGAAAATGCTAAAATCTGTGCCATGATCCAGATTGAAGCCACGGACGAAGTATTGGTTCGCTTTACCGTCGCCGGAGTGTTGAGTGACGACAACGCCTGGCACGATTTCGAGTAATTCGCCGCGGCGTAGGTAAGGGCGTTGGGAAAGTTCCTCGAAGTTTGCTTGGCCTTTTGAGGCTGCGGATGCGATGCCGATGAGACTCTCCGCTTTACCCGTGACGACGAGGGCGGCAAGTTGTTGAGGGCTGGTGTCAGTGGCAGGTTTGGCCTCTTGGCCGGAAACTGAAATAGTCAGAAATGAGATAAAAAATGGTGATAGATAAAGTGGCTTCATGATAGAAAATCTGAGTTTTCCGAGGCGAGAAAAATTCATCGCACGTGAGAATGTGGATTCACATCGGCTTCGGCAAGCTTCTTAGAGTGACTTTACATCACGCGCTCAAAGAACCAAAACGCGCCCGCCGTGGTGATGGATAAGGCGGCGAATTGAGTGACGTGACGGGCGGCAATGGGTTTGCGTCTTTTTAACCAGGCTAAAACCGGAGCGACTGCGAGGATAATACAGGCTTGTCCGAGTTCCACGCCGAGGTTGAATGAAAACAACGATACGCCTAACGCATGACGAGGTAATTCCATTTCCTGAAGAACGCTGGCAAAGCCGAATCCATGAATCAACCCGAAGGTGAAGGCAAACCAAAGCCGCGGATCGCGAAGCTCATGTCCGAGAAAAGCATGAAGCCCGACGACCACGATACTTAAAGCGATCACAGGCTCCACGATCGACGCCGGTGGGGTGATGATATGAAACGTGGCGAGACATAAAGTGATGCTGTGGGCGATGGTGAAAGCTGTGATAATCCTTAAGAGCCTGCCGACGCTACCGCCGAGAAGCAATAGACCGATGACAAATAGAATATGATCTGGGCCGATGAAGATGTGGCGAATTCCTTCGTAGGTGAATTCACGAATCACTTCCCACATCCCTTGCTTGTCAGCGATGGAAAATGCTGCGGTGGTGATGTCACCTTCAAAGACGTCCTGCCGTAGCAACGTCTTTCCTTGATAGGTATTCAGGTACGTTCGATGCCTAGAATCGTAGGGGAAGAGCTTGCATTCTACGGCAAGCGCCTGGACTTCCGGTAGGCTGTTGTATTTGAAATCAAAACGAATGTCCTCGCGCTCGGGGATGGGTGTTGAGGATATCAAACTTGCAACAAGCGTCGTGCCGTCGGCCCTCAATTGCATACGGGACAAAAGAATCTTTGCGAGTTTCTGCTCGTGTTGCCGCAGGATTGATAGGTTCAAAAGCATTTGTGGCTCGACCTCTGCTAACTCGTGAGCCAAGTCCGTGATCGATGTTACGAGGCTGGCATGGAGACCGTCGCTCTCGAGGTGTAGATCCCAAAAACTGGTGGGTTCTTGGTGGGCTTGTGTCGCTTGGCTTGCTAGAAGGACCAGCAATCCGGAGAAGATTTTCAATAGGAATGTTCTCATGAGAAGGTTCAATTTTCAGCAGGGTCAGCTTGAGTGATCGACTTACGTTGGTCCAATTGCTGGAGTTCCTTTTGGGCACGAGGCGCTTGGATGGCACTGAAGTTTGGATTCATGGCAAGTGCTCGCTCAAGGTGCTTTCTCGCCGCGTTGAGATCGCCATAGGCCGAGGCGATCATGCCGGCGTGATAGTGCATTTCTGGATCTGGGGTATTGCGACTCAAGGCTCTTTTGATGGCTTCAATCGCTTGTGGTAACATGTCATTTTTATAGTAGACCCATGCGAGAGTGTCCGCCTCTTGGACGTTCTTGGTGAGCTTGTGTTCTTCCACCATGCGGAGGGCTTCGACTAGGTTGCGTTCATGATCCGCCAAGAACTTGGCCATGAACCCGTGATCATGGACTCCGTCTTTGAGGTGTGTGGTGTGGAGCGATTCTACGATTTGATAGTGCTTCTCGGCATCCTCAGTTTTTCCGCTGGCTCTCATCAGGTCGCCGAGTTCCGCGTGTGCTTGTTGATTCGGGCCGGACTCGAGTAGTGTGCGGTAGTGTTTTTCTGCGAGTGGGAAGTCTCCTTTTGCCGAGGCGATGCGGGCTGCGAGAAGAAGCAGATGTGAATTTCTTGATCCTGATTCCAACATGGGACGAATCGTGTCTTCGGCGGGAGGAATCGCACCTTCATGGAATAGCATGGTCGCCATCCGGATCCGGCACCATGCGGTGTTCTCGGCAAAGGGTGCTCCGGCAGCAATCGCTTTCCCCATCAGTGTCTTGGCTTTGTTAGTTTCTCCGAGGATCCACAAGAGGTGTGCGCCTCGGCTCCAGGATGAGAGGTCTGGGCGCAGATCCATCATTTTTTGATAGTTTTCTAAGGCGAACTCATAGTTGCCTAACTCGAGCGCGGCATCGCCGATGATACCAAGTGCCTCGATGCATTGTGGATCAACTGCTAGGGCTTTGTTTCCCCATGCGATGCTTTTATCAAATTGATGTTTACCACCGGTGACCCATGCCATTCCCGCGAGTGCATCAACGTTGTTTGGACTCAGCCGCAGTGCTTCGGTATAGACTGCTTCTGCGGCATCAAAATAGCGGGGGGCTTCCGACTCACGCTGGAGCTGCGCGAGGGCATTTCCTGTTTGAATCCAGTTTTTCGTCTCAGCCGGGGAGGTTCGAGTTTTTAGTAGCGAAGCGGCAAGAATCTTTCCTGAATTGGTGTTGATGTCTGGGACGGGCAGTCGATCTAGGATCGTTGTCGGTGTGAGAATGGGAAAGTTTGATTCGGTGGAAGCTACTGGAGGAAACAGTTGAGTTGGCTTTTGAATGAATCGAGCGGTGGAGAATGCGACGAGAATACAAATGGCCGGGAAGAGCAGGCGCACAAGAGGGCGAGCAGCGCGAGGGTCTGAGAGCTTGGATGGTTCGTTCATAACTTGAGCAGAGAAATGGCACCGACGGCGAAACTCCGCCGCCGGTGCCGGGTTTTTGGATGCACCGTAAATCAAATGAGATAGGGTGAAATCTTGTGATTAGAATCCTACGTTAGGACCGGAGTCTTTCGAGTGGTCCGTTCCGGAATGGGGAGTTGCGAGGTAGGGGAATGTCCGGTTGTAGGTTTGGTCATTTGTAGGCGAGTTGTCACCGACCACGGTGATCGTGGTGAACGAAGGTCCGCTAGCGATTGCGGTTAAGGCGATGTCTACAACGTCGTCTCCGACTCGGCGACCATTCGGCCAGCCTGAGGGGATTTGCACTCCCGCGCCGTTAGCAATCGTGTCGCCGCCGATGAAGCTCAGGCGGTTGAATCCGGCTTCACCCGGCACTCGCACTGCGGCGGTGGTGGTGTTGACCCGGATCACATCGGGGATATAGATTGCTTGGAGATCGGCGCGATTCGTTGTCTGGAATGCGGTTCCGAAGACGGCGTTGATGAGCACTGCCAACTCAGGATTCTGGGCATAGGTCGCGAAGGTCGCGGCATCCGTGGTGGGTGAGCTACGATTGTATTGGTCCTTACCGACCAATGCGACGAGGGCTTCATTGAACAACGGATTTCCAAGACGATTGACTTGCACGAATTGACCAAGGGATGCATCTGCCGCAACCGCAGTACGGAGTGTGATGCGTGGACGACTCACAGAAGCATAGACGCCGACGCCGCTGCTTGCGGGTTGCAAGGCTCCGGTATAGGCAATGCTGGGCAGTGCCGTGAGTGGGATGACGATTCCGTAGTGAAGCACGTTAAATCCCTTGAAGTCATCAACGCCATTTCCGTCCTGGCCGAGGCCATCGGCAAGTGAGCCGTTGTTGTCGAGAATCCGGCTATCAAGCAGATCGAAAATCGCGGGAGTATCGGCAAAGAATCCGTCTTCGCGTGGCCCACAGAATACCGTGAACCCGGTAGGAACTGCGGTGGTAGGTAAATCATAAGTCGTCTGTCTCGTATAGGTGTCCAAACCAGCACGGTTGGCAGCCCCAGAGATGGCGACGCCAGTGGTGGGATTGTTGTAGGCGGGTGTGGTCTTAAGGCCGACGTTGGGCGGAGGCACCATCAATTGAGTGGATCCGTTCAAGCTGGTGCGGGTATTACCGATCAAACTGGAAACGTTGTAGGTTTGCACGAAATTCTGGCGGGCATCGCCGACATTGACGATGGGTCCGATTTCGGTGCCACGTCCGTAGCGAAGAATGGTTCCGGTGTTTTTGTAGTTTCCGTTGACTGCGCTCACTGCGGAGAATTGGAAATCATAGCGCTGCAGTTCAGCACCGGTGTTCGGATTGGTAATATGGATGGTGTAGAGTGCATCTGGAGAAAATGCATCATAGGCACCACCGTCACCCGGTTCTGAAAACGGTCGGACAGCGACTTCGACGACCAATGCCCGCTCACCCGTTGGGCGTTGGCGGATGAACGCATAAACGTCGGTTAGATTTGCTTGAGGATCGAGTTTAATCAGTGGTGCGTCACTGTGACTGGATGCGCGGACGGTTGTGAGTGGAGCAAAACAAGCGGCAGCTCCGAAGAGTAGGGCACTTGAGCGGATGGATAGGCCGGCAACTTGGCGGGCTGTGGGAGTGGATGTAGTCTTCATACTGTTATATATATTTTTGGGAGTTGAATTCAGGCATGTTGGGAGTAGCGGCGACGGTGAGCCGACGCAGCTAGGAAGGTGATTCCGGCGAGGATCAAAGCGGATGGCTCAGGGATGGGCGCGATCACTGAGCCGGTAAACTCGTCACCTCCGGCATCGAAAGCCGTGTAAGTCACCGAGCCAGGTGCCAGCGCGCTGGTGAACCGAAACGGGGAATTGATCGTTCCGACTGCGAAGGACTGCTCGGTAAAAATGTCATTATCCTCGAACAGGCTGATAAGCCCCTGAACGGAATCGAAGGTGAGGGAGAATCCCGTAGGAGGGGAAATCCCAAACACGTTTGCGGCGGTGCTGACGGGGATGGATACCAAGCCAAGATCCTGTGGCCCGGTATTTTCCACCGAGTATGAATAGGTGTAGAGATTCGTGCCTGAGTCTAGGTTGAATGAGCTGGTGATCGTGACAGCGGCTTGACTGGTGATCACAGAGGCCGCTCCTAGAACGAGGTAGCGCATAATGAAGTGCCCTCGAGGGGTAGGAAGTTTGACAGTATTTTTCATGGTGAGGTGGGGGAGTGTTAGCCCCATGCCTATCCAACGAGAACCAACAGGTATTGGATGCAGAAAATGAGCGAAATTTTTAATGATGAATTTGGTAAAAAATTGCTGCATCCAAGCGATGAGTTCGTTCGTTGAAGAGTCACGTCCTGTGTCCAGCATTTATTCTTGTAACTCTGCCACCCATTCATAAAGTCGATGAGCCAACCCAAAATTCTTTCCCGATTGATTCCTTTGGATACCAAGCAAACCATGAATGAAGACGATGTGCGCCTGATCCAGTTGGCCTCCTCGGGCGATGCCGTCGCTTTGGCTGACTTGTATGATCGGCATGCGCCGCTGCTGCACTCGGTTCTGACTCAGAAGCTGGGAAATTCCTTGGAATCCGAGGACATCGTGCATGATGTGTTTTTAAAAATTCATACGAAAGGTGCGCTTTACAATCCCTCGCTGGGAAAGCCGGTGGCTTGGCTGCTGACGGTAGCCAGGAACATGGCGGTTGATCAATTGAGGCGGCGATCGGTCCACCAGAAGTATCTCAACAAGCAGGCGGGAGACTTGGAGGATAGCGTCCCAGCTCGGTCTGGCCCGCATGAAGATGAGCTGGAACTGCTTCGTCACTGTGTGAAAATTCTTCCTGACCAACAGCGTGACACGCTGCAGCTTGCTTATTTCAGCGGACTGACCCAGCAGGAGATCGCCGAACAGTTGTCCCAACCGCTGGGTTCGGTAAAGGCGTGGATTCGCCGTGGATTGATGAAACTCAGAGAATGTGTGGAGGGAAGATTATGATCAGTGAATCCCAAGAGGAACAGGCAAGTCTCTATGTCTTTGGGTTGCTCCCGGAGAACGAGAATGCAGCGTTTGAAGCGGAAGTTAGCCGGAATGCTGAGCTTTCTGAACTAGTAGCTTCATTGAGTGATGCTTCGGTAGAGTTGGCCCGCTCCATCCCGATGAGTGATCTATCGCCTCAGGTCCGGGTTCGTTTGTTGGAATCGGTTTTGCGGATCAAAGGTAACGTCGTTCCGATGCGCGCAGAGAATCGCATCAAATTCATCATCCCATGGGCAGCTGCGGCTTGTTTGGCTGGGTTATTGTATTGGCAGTCTGATCGCGCAGGGCTTGAGAAAGCGGCATTGCAGTCTTCGATTGTGAATCGTGAAGCCGAGTTGGTGAGTTCTCGGGAGGAAATTTCTACGCTTGAGGCAAAAGCAGCAGCAAGGCAGCGGGAGTTCGCAGAGCAACTCGCGGCTGCTGAAGCCGCTCGTGTGGATTTGTTGGCTCAGATCGACACCTTGGAGCAAAAGGATATCCTCGCTCAGACGCAGATCGCGGTGCTGGGTTCGCAGCTTAAGGATCGTCCACAAGCGGTGGCTGTTAGCCTTTGGAATCAAGAGCGCCAAGATGGATTGCTGGTCGTGGAAAATCTTCCCGTGCTTGAAGCTGGCAAGGACTATCAACTGTGGGTTCTCGATCCAAGCATCGCGGCTCCAGTGAGCGCCGGGGTCTTCAAGGTGGATGCTGAGGGGAAAGTTCGAATCACTTTCAAACCCGATCAAGCGATTGCCAATGCTGCTAAGTTTGCCGTTTCATTGGAGAAAGAAGGTGGAGTGCTCTCGCCGACCATGGATCAGATCGTCGTGATCGGCGGAACTGCTGGCGAAGGGTGAGGACTGGATTTCCTCGGTCACCTCGAAATAGCAGCTCAGGAGAAGTCATCGAGTGATTTCACCTCGTCGTGGCGTGCGGTGAGGGAGTCGAGGATTGAAGAAGTCATTTTTTGACACCCGAGTCAGGATGGCTATGGTCCCGCCGTTCCCACGAACGTCCCACCCATTTTACCTATGAGCGAAACCAACGTCGAAAAGCACTCCTTCCAAGCCGAAATCCAGCAATTGCTCGATTTGGTCGTCCATTCACTCTACACCGATAAGGAAATTTTCCTCCGCGAGCTGATTTCCAATGCTTCGGATTCCATGGAAAAGCTCCGCCACATCGAGGCCACGGAGAAAGACATCCAAGACCCGACGCTGCCGTTGGAAATCCACATCACCACCGACTCTGAGGCGAAAACTCTGACGATTTCCGATGCCGGCATCGGCATGACCCGCGAGGAGTTGGTGAAAAACTTGGGCACCATCGCCCACTCCGGCACCAAGGCGTTTCTCAAGAACATGAAGGACAGCGGCAACACGCCGGGCAACATGATCGGCCAGTTCGGCGTCGGATTCTACTCGGCCTTCATGGTGGCGGATCAGGTGAAGGTCCACACCCGTAGCTGGCGGTCAGAAGGCGAGCCACTGGTCTGGATCAGCGATGGCAAGACGGGCTACGAAATCGAAGAATCTCCCGGACAAACTCGCGGGGTGAAAATTGTGATGCACCTGAAGGAAGAGCTCGGCGAGTATGCCGAGGAGACTCGCCTCAAGCACCTCATCGAGACGTACAGCAACTTTGTCGGCTTCCCGATCGTGCTCAATGGCAAGCGCATCAACGAGGTGGAAGCGCTGTGGTTGAAGAACAAATCAGAGATTTCCGAGGACGAGTATAAGGCATTCTATCAATTCGCCGGCAAGGCCTTCGACTCACCCGCTTATCGCCTGCATTTCAGTGCGGATGCGCCGATCGCTATCAATGCCTTGGTCTTCGCCCCGAGCGAAAATCCCGAGCGCATGGGCTTCGGCAAGGTCGAGGGTGGCGTCTCGCTTTATTCGAAGAAGGTGCTCATCGATGCCGAGCCAAAAGGCCTGCTTCCCGACTGGATGCGCTTCATGAAAGGCGTCGTTGACAGCGCGGATCTGCCGCTGAACATCTCGCGGGAATCGATGCAAGACAGCGCGTTGATCCGCAAGCTCGGTGCCGTGATCAGCAAGCGGGTGATCAAGATGTTTGAAAAGGAAGCCGAAGCAGATCCCGAGAAATACCGTGGTTTCTACAAGAAGTTTGACCGATTTTTCAAGGAAGGCATCGCCACGGACTATGCGAATCGCGACGCGCTGGCAAAGCTGCTGCGCTTCGAATCATCTCTGACAGAAGCAGGTGCGTTTTGCGGATTCACCGACTACGTTTCCCGGGCGAAGGACGGCCAAGAGTCGATCTATTATCTGGTCGGCGGCAGTCGCGAACAGGTGGAGAGCAGTCCTTACGTCGAGGCGTTCAAAGCACGTGGGTTAGAGGTCATCTATTTCACCGATGCGGTGGACGAATACGTCGTCGAGTCGCTCGGTGAGTTCGAGGGCAAGAAGCTCGTCTCCATCCGCCACGGTGGTGTGGATCTGGATGATCACGCGCCGGAGGGCGACGCGCTTTCCGAAGAGCAAACAACCGCACTTTGCGAGTTCCTCAAGGAAGAACTCGGCGACCGGGTGACTCGCGTGGCGAGTGGCAAGCGGCTCGTGGATAGCCCGGTGATCGCACTGGTCCCGACCGATGGCATGAGCCCGCAAATGCGCCAGATGATGAAGGCGATGGACGAGAATTTCAAAGACGAGATCAAGGTCGAGTTAGAAATTAACCCACGCCATCCGCTGGTGAAAAAACTCGCCGAAGCCAAGGATTCTAACCCCGAGTTGGCGAAGCTGGTGGCACTTCAGATGCTTGATAATTCGCTCATCGCCGCGGGCTTGCTAGAAGATGCCCGCGATACCGTTTCCCGGATGAATACGCTCATGGAAAAGGCGATGGGCTGATGAAAGCCTTCTGCCCCGAGTGTAAAAACAGCCTCACCGGACCCAGGTCTGCGATGGGGACGCGCGTGGATTGCCCCGAGTGCCGGCATTCGTTCTACTGGACGGATCGCCAGCACGCCGGGGAGACCTTCGTGGTCTATGACTTGGAAACGACTGGGCTAGATCCCGAGCAGGATGAGTTCATCCAGATCGCTGCGATGAGATTCACCGCTGGGTGTCTCTGTCCGGCAGAGACATTTGCGAGTTTTGCTAAACCACGGCGCTCGATTTCTTCGTTTATCGAGAGTTATACCGGAGTGGGAAATCGCCACGTCGCGGATGCGAAGCGGCCGGAAGAAGTTCTGTGCGAGTTCGCCGCGTGGTCAGGGGATTCCACGCTCATCGCACATAATGGCCTGCGTTTTGATAGTAAGTTTCTCGCTGCAACCTGCCGCCGCCATGGCTTGCCGATGCGCGAGGTCCACAGCATCGACTCGATTCACATGTCGAAGATGTTGTTTGGAAAAACCCGCGGCACCGGGCACTCGCTGGATCACTTGATTTCCCGTCTGCGGATCGACTCGCAAGGTGTCCGCCGCCACGATGCGCGCGGTGATGTGGAAATTCTCGGACTTGCCGTGGCCGGCATGTGGCAGCGGCTCGCACTCGACCGGGCGTTCAACGGCGTCCCGAGGCATGGGGCGTTTCTGCCGAACGACCGTCCTTAAAGCGGGTCCAACAAGCGCTGTCGCTTGGGCTAGGACTTACCCGGGTTCGTCTCAAAGCTGACAAAGATCTGACTGAGACAGTCGGAACATATAGCCGCCCCGCGTGCGCCTTGGCGGGAAAACGCCACTCCTGCTTGTTTTCCCTCGCCGTCCCGTCTTGGTCCGTTAGCTTCACTGGCAGAAAGGGCGATGACCGCAGCGGCTGCCGTTTCTTTCTCCCGCCTTCCATTCACCCATCTCATCGCCGCCATTCCGCTCTACTTTTTCGCCGTGTCCGTAACTGCTCTTGCCGCATGAACAAAATGAATCTCACCGAGGCGGACATTCGCACCAAGTTCATCACGCCGGCCATCGAGGCGGCGGGCTGGGATAAGGTGACGCAGATGCGGGAGGAATACTTCTTTACCGCCGGCCGCATCATCGTTCGGGGAAAGCTTGTCGCGCGGGGCAAGGGAAAGAAGGCCGACTATTTGTTATACGCCAGTGGCAAGAATCCCATCGCCGTGGTCGAGGCGAAGGATAATAAAGTTCAAACCAAAGAAATCCTTGCTGAGGGCGATTATCCAGTTGTCGATCAAGGTAAGGTTTTCATTCGCGGGTATTGCAACGATTCCAAACGAGTAATTCAAGTTGCCGATCCAATCATCGTGTTTGGCGACCACACTAGGGAGACAAAACTTGTAGATTTCGATTTTGTTGTCGGAGCAGACGGAGCGAAGCTCCTTCAACCAATTTGCATAAACCCGCATTACTACTTTTTGGTGCTCCGCTGGCTGCCTCTGGAAAGCCGGGGTTATGCTCGGCATTTCAAATTGCTTAAGGCTGCAAGGATTCCTCTCCCGCCCCTCGCCCGCGCCTCGCTGGCCCGCTTTGCCGAAGCGCCCACCCCGGC